>DATHGE010000394.1:0-24043 GCA_035317805.1 Flavobacterium sp.
TAGCCGGCTCAGGCAATACTGCTGTTGGCCTGCAGTCACTGCGCAATTCACTTGGAAGCAATAACACAGCGATTGGATGGCAAAGCGCTTATACCAATGCGGCGGGCGCCAATAATACTGCTTTGGGATACCAAAGTTTGTTTACAAATGCAACAGGGACCAATAATGTGTCAATTGGCTACCAGGCCGGTTATTTTGAAACGGGAAGCAATAAACTGTATATCGAAAATTCGAATGCCAATGCCGTGAACGCTTTGATTTATGGCGAATTCGATAATAATATCGTAAGGGTTAACGGCCAGCTGCAGGTCGCCGATCCGACGACAACAGGTTATAAATTCCCATTGGCGCGCGGTACCAACAAACAGACCTTGGAAACAGACGGAAGCGGCAATGTTTCCTGGGTAAACCCCAACAATTCGCTTTCAGTCATGCGAACGAACATCAGCGCAAATCAGGGGCTTTCTACGGCGGGTTGGCAGAAAATCACTTTCAACTCGATCCTTTTTGATTCGAATACCGAGTTTGTAACCGGCACCAACCGCTTTGTAGCTGCGAAAGCCGGGTATTATCGCATTGATGCGGGTTATCATATTTTCGGGATCAGTACGACGCAATATTTCGGGATTGGTGTTTTCGTGAACGGGACAGAATATCAGGAAAGCAGCTCAAACCACCATAATATCGGGCCGGTCGTGAGAAGCATCAACTGCATCGTGAGCCTGAATGCGGGCGATTTTGTAGAAATTTACGCACAGAATTATGAAACCGGCGTGACCATCGATTCTTTCTTCGGCAAGACCTTCTTTGAAGTGCAGCAGATCAAATAAAAATAAGGGCGATTTCCCTACTACAAGAAACCGCCCTTACAATCTAACCAATAACAAGTAATCTTAACCTTTACTCCCATAACGATACGAAGCATTTAACGTAAGGGATTTATGTCTGACCAAAATGTTTTGTTAATCTTTCAAAGTTTATGAAAGCAAAAAAGCCGTCCAAAAGGAACGGCTTTTACAATATATATAACGGGATTAGTTTCCTTGCTTCTCAGCGTCGGCTTTCATTTTTTCATTGGCGGTAATCGCAAATTCCACACGACGGTTCTGGCTTCTGCCATCAACTGTTTCATTTGAAGCGATCGGATCGGCAACACCCAATCCGGTTGTCTGGAAACGGGCCGATTTCAATCCTTTTCCTGACAGGTAGCTTTTTACCGAAGCCGCTCTTTCGCCTGATAATTTAAGATTGTATTCGGCGCTTCCCGTACTGTCGGTATAACCGTAAATCACAATATCGGTATCCGGATATTCATTGAAAACGGGAACGAGTTTGTCAAGGTTTGCTTTCGCAGCGGCAGTCAGGGTCGATTTGTTGGTATCAAAACGCACCGCATTTTCACCTAAAACCAATTTGATTCCTTCACCCACACGAACCACATCGGCACCCGGAAGCGCATTGTCGATTTCACGTGCCTGCTTGTCCATTTTGTTACCGATGACGCCACCGGCAACACCGCCGACCACACCGCCAAGAACAGCACCTAACGCGCCATTGCCGCCTTTCCCTAAGTTGTTTCCGAGGATTCCGCCAAGGACAGCGCCACCAACAGCGCCGATTGCCGCGCCTCTTTGTGTCTTGTTTGTATTTTTTACTGATTCACAGCTTGACAATGATGCGCCGGTTATAAAAACGACAGCAAGTGCTATTATGGATAATTTTTTCATGATGTAGGTTTAGTTTAGTTTACTTTTTGGAATTGGTAGACGACATTGGTTTCTTTTCCGCCAACATTAATCTTGTCAACCAATTGGAACGATTCCACCGTTTGCGCAGCAACCATGAGCACGTAGCCATCTCTCACTTTTTTCGCTTTTTCACCGGCATTCAATACTTTGAGTACGAATTGTCCGTCTTTATTCACAAACCATTTGATTGGGGAACTGAAAGCCGCGCAATTGCCATTGTTCAGTGTCATCGTGCCGCTGTCGTTGTTGGATACGAATTTCCATGTACTTCCCTCAAAACATTTTGAGTCAGCCAGGTTAAACGAATTCACTTTGATGACTTCAGAACCCGGATATGTAACCGAAGTTATAGTCCAGTCTCCTTTTATGGCAACTTGTGATCTTCTGTCTACTTTGGTTTCTGTGACCGAAGTTGATTTGCAGCTTGCGAAAAAAATCGAAAGTGCCATCAGTAAAAATACTTTTCTCATGTTTAGATGGTTTAAAATTACCAAGCAAAGATACGTTGTGTTAAAATTCTAATCGTTTTAAAATTTGCTAATAAAATATTAAAATTAACATATGCGACAATTTGTCACATCGCCCGTATTGGTATCTTATTTGACTAAGCGGCTTTGAAAATTTAAAACCTAATATTTATGACAACAGGAAAAATTAATGTTTCGGTAGAAAACATCTTTCCCTTAATCAAGAAATTCTTATACAGCGACCACGAAATCTTCTTACGTGAATTGGTTTCCAACGGAACCGACGCTACTTTAAAATTAAAACACCTGACTTCAATCGGTGAGGCGAAAACCGAATACGGCAATCCGAAAATCGAAATCAAGATCGACAAGGAAGGCAAGAAACTCCATATTATCGACCAAGGGTTGGGAATGACCGCGGACGAAGTCGAAAAATACATCAACCAGGTCGCATTTTCAGGGGCCGAAGAGTTTTTGGACAAGTATAAGGATTCTTCGAAAGAAGGCATCATCGGACATTTCGGACTCGGATTCTATTCTGCCTTCATGGTGGCCGAAAAAGTCGAAATCATCACCAAATCTTACAAAGACGAACCGGCAGCACACTGGACTTGCGACGGAAGCCCTGAATTTACGTTGGAGCCGTCAGACAAAACGGACCGTGGAACGGAAATCGTTTTGCACATCGCCGAAGATTCACTCGAATTTTTGGAAGAATCCAAAATCACCGAACTGCTCAACAAATACAACAAATTCATGCCGATTCCGATCAAATTCGGCACGCGCACCGAGAAAATCGAGCAGAAAAAAGGCGAATTCGTCGAATCGGAAGACAAAGACGAAGTTTTCAAAACGGTTGAAGTCGACAACATCATCAACAACCCAAACCCGGCCTGGACCAAACAGCCATCGGAACTGAGCGATGAAGATTACAAAAGTTTCTATCGCGAATTGTATCCGATGCAGTTTGAAGAGCCGTTGTTCAACATCCATCTGAATGTGGATTATCCGTTTAACCTGACCGGGATTTTATATTTCCCGAAACTGGGTTCCGACTTGCAAATCCAAAAGGACAAAATCCAATTGTACCAAAACCAGGTTTACGTGACCGATAATGTAGAAGGCATCGTTCCTGAATTTCTGACGATGCTCAAAGGCGTGATCGATTCTCCGGATATTCCGTTGAACGTGTCGCGTTCTTATTTACAGGCTGACGGCGCGGTGAAGAAAATCTCGAATTACATCACCAAAAAAGTAGCCGATAAACTCAAGTTGCTGTTCACCGAAAACCGGGCGGATTTCGAACAGAAATGGAACGACATCAAAATCGTACTCGAATACGGAATGTTGTCAGAACCAAAATTCTACGAAAAATCAGGCGCTTTTGTTTTGTATCCTACTGTTGACGGGAAATATTTCACACTCGACGAACTGAAAGAAAACCTCAAGGAAAACCAAACCGGCAAAGATGGCAAACTGGTTATCCTTTATGCCGGAAATAAAGACGCGCAGCACAGTTATATCGATTCGGCGAAAACCAAAGGCTATGAAGTATTGCTGCTGGATTCACCGATTATCTCGCATCTGATCCAGAAACTGGAAAGCGACAATTCCGACATCACCTTTGTCAGGGTCGATTCCGATCATGTCGACAACCTGATCAAAAAAGAGGAAACCTCGATTTCAAAATTATCCGAAGACGAACAAACTTCCTTAAAAACAACCGTCGAAGCGATTGTTCCGAAAGCCAATTACTCTGTACAGCTTGAAGCTTTAGACAGCAACGCCTCGCCATTCCTGATTACGCAGCCTGAATTCATGCGCCGTATGAAGGAAATGAGCCAATCGGGCGGCGGCGGCATGTTCGGTATGGGAAATTTCCCCGAAATGTATAACCTGGTGGTGAATACGAATTCTGAACTGGCTTCGAACATTCTTAACACGGCCGACAAATCGCATCAGGAGCATTTGGTAAAACAGGCTTTGGATCTGGCAAAATTGTCGCAGAACTTACTAAAAGGAGAAGAGCTCACCGCTTTTGTAAAGAGAAGTTTTGAACTGATTAAATAAAATTCCAATTAGAATACCCGGAACCTGCAGGCGAAAGTTTGCAGGTTTTTTAATTTCAAAAATAATTTTAATCATTTGATTAAAAAACTTGTTTAAATTAAATGCATTATTACCTTTGTAAAAAAATCAGGTCAATGACGACAGAAAAAGATAAAAGCACGGAAGAGAAAATCAAGGAAGCCGCCAGGATTGTTTTTATGAAAAAAGGCTATTCTGCAACGCGAACCCGTGATATTGCCGAAGAAGCCGGATTGAATCTCGCACTTTTAAATTACTATTTCCGAAGCAAGGAAAAATTATTCCAGCAAATCATGATGGAAAAAGTGCAGATGATGTTCAGCGTATTGTTCCCGATTGCGAACAACCCGGAAACCAGCCTTGAGGAGAAAATCACGTTGCTCGTTGAAAATTATATCACGTTGCTGACCAAAAATCCCGACCTTCCGCTGTTTGTTTTGAGCGAAATCAGGAACAATCCCGATCATTTCCAAAGCAAATTGGGCATCAACCTGCTCAAAGATTCTTCGTTGATTAAGCAGCTTTTGGAAAAAAGGCCCGACATCAATCCGATACAATTTCTCATCAGCCTTCTCGGAATGACGATTTTCCCATTTGTTGCGAGCCCGTTATTGCAGGCCGCAAACCTTGTAACCGAAAATGATTTCGGCGACATGATGGAACAACGCCGGAAACTGATCCCGATGTGGATCAATTCGATCCTCGATTGCAGGTAAAAAAATTTGAATTCAAATTAATCAAATGATTAAACTAAACGATTAACAATGAAAAAAAGTCTTATCCTCTTATTCTTTCTGACCTCCATCGGAATCGGGGCACAGAATTTAAAAACGCTCACACTCGAACAGTGCTGGCAACTGGCGGAACAGAATTACCCTTTGTCCAAAAAAAGGGAGCTGATTTCCAAAACACGCGAATACACGCTCGAAAATATCTCCAAGGGCTATCTGCCGCAATTCGGGGTTTATGCACAGGCGACTTACCAGTCGGATGTAACCAAAATTCCGATTGCGATTCCGGGCGTCGAGATTCCCGAACAGAACAAAGACCAGTATAAAGCCTACGCGGAAGTGAACCAGCTGATCTACGACGGCGGCGTTCTGCAACAGCAGAAGAGAACCGAAATGGCGCATAAGGCGGTCGAAACGCAAAAACTCGAAGTGGAATTGTACAACCTCAGGGAACGCATCAACGCTCTGTATTTCGGGATCCTGATAATTTCCGAACAGCAGAAACAGAACGAACTGCTCAAAGATGACATCAACATCGGGTTAAAAACGACTGAGGCGCAAATCGCAAACGGCACGTCTTTTCGCAGCAATGCCGACCTGCTCAAAGCGGAATTACTCAAGGCAGACCAGCAATCGATCACGCTCAGGAACAACAAGAAAGCCTATCTGCAGATGCTCGGGCTTTTTATCGGAAGTGAACCTGACGAAGAAACCGTTCTCCAAAAACCCGAAGCGCCTTTGGTCGCCAAAAGTATCAACCGCCCGGAATTGGAGCTGTACAATTTCCAGAACGAAAGCCTCGAACTCGAAAAGAAAACCATTAATGCGGCCAATCTTCCGAGATTGAACTTTTTCGTACAGGGCGGCGTCGGGAATCCGGCATTGAACATTTTTGCCGACGGATTCGATACGTATTATGTGGGCGGAATCCGATTGAACTGGTCGCTTTCCGGGTTGTATACGCAGAAAAAGCAAAAAGCGATCATCGATCTCAACAAACTCGACACCGAAACGCAAAGGGAGATTTTTCTCTTCAATACCAATCAGGCACTGCAGCAGCAAAATGCCGAAATCACCAAATTACAGGAATTTCTGGCCGTAGACGGCGACATCATTTCACTTCGGAACAATGTCAAAAAAGCCGCATTGGCACAACTTCAGAACGGCATCATCAACACCGGTGATTACCTGCGCGAAGTGAACGAGGAAAACCTGGCATTGCAAAATAAGAGCATGCATGAAACAGAACTGCTTCTGGCGCAATACCGTGAAAAAACAACAAGAGGAAACTAATCATGAAAAAAATGAACACAAAATCAATCGTCGCAATCGCCGCCATAATGCTGGCATCCTGCGGCAATAAAGAAAATCAATTCGATGCGACCGGAACTTTTGAGACCGTAGAAACCATCGTGTCGGCTGAGGCAAACGGAACCATAAAAGCATTCAACATTGAAGAAGGACAGCAGCTAAAAGCCGGGCAGGCCATTGGTTACATCGATACGATACAGCTTTCGCTGAAGAAGAAACAGTTCCAAGCGCAGATCAGTTCTGTTTTGAGCCGAAAACCAAACATCAATGCCGAAACCGCGGCGCTCCAGGAAGAGCTCAAACATGCCAAGTCCGAACAAAACCGAGTCGCCAGTCTCGTCAAAGCCGATGCGGCAACGCGCAAGCAGCTCGACGATGCGACGAGCCAGATTGAAGTCATCCGCAAAAGAATCACAGCCCAGCAATCAACGCTCGGTACGGCGACTTCGGGCCTTAATGAAGATGCACAATCTTTAAAAGTGCAGGTCGACCAGATCGACGACCAGATTGCCAAATCAAAAATAGTCAACGCAATCAACGGCAGCGTCATCACCAAATATGCCGAGGCGAACGAAATGGCCGCAATCGGGAAACCGCTCTACAAAATTGCCGATATGTCGACCGTAATCCTGCGCGCCTATATTACCGGAAACCAGTTTGCAAAAGTAAAAACCGGGCAGCAAGTGACGGTTTATGTCGATTCCGATTCGGAAAATTACAGGAAATATCAAGGCATTGTGGAATGGATAAGCGACAAGGCCGAGTTCACGCCAAAGACAATCCAGACCAAAGACGAACGCGCCAATCTGGTGTATGCGATCAAAGTACGCGTCAAAAATGACGGCCTGCTCAAAATCGGCATGTATGGTGAAATCCGATTCTAAAATCATTGCCATGAAAGAAAATCCTAATATTGAAATTGCCGTTCAGGTCGAAAACCTGACCCGTACTTATGGCAAAAACAAGGAAATCCTTGCCGTCGATTCGGTTTCGTTTTCGGTGCAGCGCGGGGAGATTTTCGGAATCATCGGGCCAGATGGCGCAGGGAAAACCAGCCTTTTCCGGATGCTTACCACCTTGCTCCTGCCCGACAGCGGAAAGGCAAGTGTGGACGGACTCGATATCGTTACCGATTACAGGCAGATTCGCAACAACGTCGGTTATATGCCCGGCAAATTTTCGCTTTACCAGGACCTGACGATTGCCGAAAACCTCCATTTTTTCGCTACGCTTTTCAATACGACCGTAGCCGAAAACTACCACCTGATTGAAGATATCTACAAACAGATCGAACCTTTCAAAGACCGGCGCGCCGGAAAATTATCGGGCGGGATGAAACAAAAGCTCGCCCTTTGCTGCGCGCTGATCCATAAACCGACCGTGCTTTTTCTTGACGAACCCACAACCGGCGTCGATCCGGTTTCGCGAAAAGAATTCTGGGAAATACTCAAATGGCTCAAAGCGCAGAACATCACGATCCTCGTTTCCACGCCTTATATGGATGAGGCTACGATGTGCGATCGGATTGCGTTGATCCAGGAAGGGAAAATCCTATCGATAGATACGCCCGAAAACATCACCAACGCTTATCCTTCGCCGCTTTACGATGTGAAATCGGACAATATGTACCAGATGCTCAAGGCGCTCAAAAAGTGGGACAATACGAATGACGCTTATGCTTTTGGCGAATATGCGCACCTTTCGGTGAAAAACCAGAATCCCGAAACCATCGGTGAGATTGAACAATATCTCAAACAGGACAAATCCGGATTTAAAAACATAGAAGTCAAACCCACAAAAGCCACGGTTGAAGACAGCTTTATCCAATTGCTATCCACAAAAAATGAAAACCATGCAGACCAATAATCCCGAGCTTTCGATCAAGGCAGATAAGATCTGCAAGCGATTCGGCGATTTCACAGCCGTAAACGAAATCAGCTTTGAAGTCAACAAAGGCGAGATTTTCGGTTTCCTTGGTGCCAACGGTGCCGGAAAAACAACGGCGATGCGGATGCTGTGCGGCTTGTCCGTCCCAACTTCGGGTTCGGCGACCATCGCGGGATTTGACGTCTACAAGCAGACTGAGGAAATCAAAAGGCACATCGGCTATATGAGCCAGAAATTTTCGCTGTATGAAGACTTGACGGTTTTGGAAAATCTCGAGTTCTTCGGCGGTATTTACGGGCTTTCAAGAAAACAGATTACGCAAAAAAGCGATCAGCTGATTGAAACTTTAGGGCTGCAGAAAGAAGCGAAAAAACTCGTTGGTGGCCTGCCATTGGGATGGAAACAGAAACTCGCCTTTTCGACCGCAGTCTTCCACGATCCGCAGATTGTTTTCCTTGACGAACCTACGGGCGGTGTCGATCCGGTGACGCGCAGGCAATTCTGGGACCTGATTTATGAAGCGGCCGAACGCGGCATCACCATTTTCGTGACCACGCATTACATGGACGAGGCCGAATATTGCAACCGCATCTCGATGATGGTCGACGGCAGTATCGCAGCATTGGGTTCGCCCACCGATCTCAAAAAACAATTCGGCGCCAGCAATATGGACGAGGTTTTCTACCATTTGGCACGCGCGGCAAAACGCGGCGATTAACCTTTAAACGAAATCTAATGAACCAATTTCTCACTTTTGTCCGCAAGGAATTCTATCATGTGCTGCGTGACCGCAAGACGCTGTTCATCCTTTTCGGGATGCCGATCGTGCAGATTACGCTTTTCGGGTTTGCATTGACGAACGAACTCAAGAATTCCAAAATAATTATCGTCGACAATGCCAGAGACATGGCTTCACAGGAAATTATAACCAAACTCGAAGCGAGCCGTTACTTTGAAATTGAAAAGGCGCCGTTGTCGCATAATGAAATCCTCGCGCAGTTTCGCAGCGGCAAAATCAAGGCGGCCGTTATTTTTCCGGCAAATTTCAATTCGGACCTGCTTCATGCCAACAAGGCGCAGGTCCAAATTATCGCAGATGCTTCCGATCCGAATACGGCAACGACAATCAGCAATTATGCAACTTCAATTATCACGGATTACCAAAAGGCGCTCAACGGAAAAAATGCGATGCCTTACCAGATTACGCCTGAAATAAAAATGCTTTATAATCCGCAGATGAAAGGCGCGCCCAATTTCGTCCCCGGCGTCATGGCGATGGTGCTCATGCTGATTTGTGTGATGATGACGGCGATTGCGATCGTAAAGGAAAAAGAGCTCGGGACGATGGAAGTGCTTCTGGTATCGCCTTTTCGCCCCATCATGGTGATTTTGTCCAAAGCGGTTCCGTATTTCCTTTTGTCGTTGGTAAATCTTGCAACCATCCTGCTGCTCAGTGTTTATGCGATGGATTTGCCCGTGAAGGGAAGCCTGATTTTATTGGTTGCCGAAAGTTCACTTTTCATTATCTGCTGCCTGACTTTGGGAATCCTGATTTCCATCAATACTGCATCACAGCAGGTCGCCATGCTGATTTCGCTCGTCGGGATGTTGATGCCGACGATGATTTTCAGCGGATTCATGTTCCCGATTGAAAACATGCCGGTGCCTTTACAGGTGATTTCGAATATCGTCCCGTCCAAATGGTATTATATCATTGTCAAATCGGTGATGATCAAGGGTCTCGGATTTTCGGCGGTTTGGAAAGAAACGGCAATCCTTCTCGGAATCACCTTAGTCTTATTGGCGATAAGCCTCAAAAAATTTAAAGTCCGACTCGAATGAAAACACTATCCTTCTTACTACGCAAAGAATTCCGCCAGATCTTCAGGAACAAATCGATCCTCGCCATCATCTTCATCATGCCGACGATACAGTTCCTGATTTTGCCGCTTGCCGCAAATTATGAGGTCAAGAACATCAATCTTTCGGTAGTGGACAATGATAAATCGCCCTATTCGCAGAAACTGATTGCCAAAATTACGGCTTCGGGTTACTTTAAGCTTGAAAGTTACGATGCTTCGTATGGGCTCGCGATGCACAACATCGAAAGCGACAAATCGGATCTGATCCTCGAAATTCCGAAAGGGTTTGAGAGAAACCTCATCCGGGAGAACAAGCAACAACTTTTCATCGCCGTGAATGCGATTAACGGTTCGAAAGCCGGATTGGGTGCGAGTTACCTTTCTCAGACAATTGCCGCTTTCAACAATGACATCCGCACCGAACTGATTGTGCCTCCCAAAATCCCTCCGTCTCCGCAAATTGAAATCGATACGGTCAACTGGTTCAATGTGCATCTCAATTACAAACTGTTTTTTGTTCCCGGAATTCTGGCGCTTTTGGTAACAATGGTCGGCGGTTTCCTCACGGCGCTCAATATCGTCAAGGAAAAAGAGATCGGGACGATTGAGCAGATCAACGTGACACCGATAAAAAAATACCATTTCATCCTGGCGAAACTGATCCCTTTCTGGATTTTGGCCAACGCGGTTTTTACGATTGGATTGTTGCTCGCGTATTTTGTCTACGGCATCATTCCCGAAGGCAATATAGCGGTGATGTATGCCTTTATCGCGATTTACCTTTTGGCCGCTTTGGGATTCGGGCTGCTGGTTTCGACCTATTGCGAGACGCAACAGCAGGCAATGCTGATCATGTTTTTCTTTATGCTGATTTTCATACTGATGGGCGGCCTGTTTACGCCTATCGAAAGCATGCCGGCCTGGGCGCAGTGGATTTCGAAATTGAATCCGATCAGTTACCTGATTGAAGTCATGCGCATGTTTATCCTCAAAGGCAGCGGCTTTAAAGATGTCCTGCCGCAGTTTGCCGCAATTATCGGGTTTGCCATTTTCTTCAACGGCTGGGCGGTTTTGAATTATCGGAAAACGAATTGACGGATCTTTATAAAACAAAATACCGAGGTCATTATTTACTGCCGTTTTATTATTTTTACCGGGAATCTAAAGTCGCACAAGATGAATTTCCGGAAAAACAAAGACATTACGCCTTCCATTTTATGGATGCCCATAATGCGAAAATTATGCACCGCCGTATTAATTTCAGTATTGATTGCATCCTGTTCGGCTACAAAACCGATGGCCGATTCGCATTACATTCCCGATGATCCAAAATTGTACGAGACGATCATACATCTCGACAGCGTGTTTTTCAACTACTACAATACCTGTGATGCAAATCTTGCAAAATATGGGGATTTCTATGCGGAAGATTTGGAATTCTACCACGACAAAGGTGGCCTGATGGCTTCCAAAACCGACGTCATTGAAGGTACGCGCAAAAATATCTGTGGAAAAGTAACACGCCATCTAAAGCCCGGGAGTATCGAAGTTTACCCGATTAAGGATTATGGCGCAATTGAAATGGGTATGCACCAGTTCCACAATGCCGCCGAGCCAAACGCCGTTCCGCACGACAGCAAGTTTATCATTTTCTGGCGTTTTAAAGATGCCGAATGGAAGATTGCGAAAGTCGTCAGCCTGCATTAACTTTATTTCTTTTTGGTTTTTTCGAGTGTTTCCTTAACCCTGAACTTTACTATTTTCGCAATCAGGCCAAGCGGCATCGGTTGGTCTAGAGGAAACTGTATCGAGCCTTTCCCTGATTTATACTTCGCAATTTCCTTTTGGAAAGCGACATTCCCTGACGGAAGCGCATAAAATCCGATGTGGTTCTTGTAACCGGCAAAGTGCACGAGGTTTTTTGTGTTAAGTTTGAATGTCGGCATCGCATAACTGATCGTTTCCACCGCTTCCGGGGCTGCCTTCTGGGTTTCCGCACGCACTTTTTCCAGCGCCTGCTGTGTTTCTTCGGGAAAACCGGCAATATATTCTGAAATGGAATTGGGTTTCGGAACTTCCATAACTCTAATTTTAAACAGCCACCATGCCGCGGTTGTACTTATTGCGGTATTCCACGGGGGTGATGCCGGTAATTTTCTTAAATACGTCGCGAAAGGCTTTCGTGTCGGTATAACCCACATCAAACATCACTTCGCTGATGTTTTTTCTGCTGGTCTCAAAACTCCTTTTGGCGGCTTCGATCTTCACACGCTGGATGTATTCGACTACGGTATTCCCCGTCGCTTTTTTGAACCGGCGTTCGAGCGTGCGCCTGCCCACGGCAAATTTTCCGGCGAGTTCTTCCACCGTAATCTTATCCTCAAATTTATCCTCTATATATTGCTGTGTCTTTTGGATCGCGTCGTCGTCGTGGTCTTTCTGTCCCTGGAACATGATAAACGGCGACTGGCTATGACGGTCAATATCGATCATAAATGCCTTCGAGATTATGATCGCCATTTCGCGCCCGGCATATTTCTCGATCAGGTAAACCAGCAAATTCAGGAACGAATAGGCTCCGCCGCTCGTATAAATACCATCCTCGTGCGTGATAATTTTGTCGTCTACGACATTTACATCGGGAAACATTTGGCGGAACTGGTTGGCCGACGCCCAATGGGTCGCACATTGCTTTCCTTTGAGGAGTCCGGTCGCGGCCAAAAAGAACGCCGCGATACACAGGCTGGCCACTTCGGCTCCGGCCCGATATTGCTTCGTAATCCACGGCAGGAATTCGGCATTGCTTTCCAAAGCCTGCTGCATATCGCCGTGCATCGCCGGAATGATAATGAGGTCGGTTTGCTTAATGTCGCCGATCAGGCAATCGGGCGTAATCGTGAAGCGGCCGTTCCTTTGGCTGATTTCGCTTGAGATTCCGACCAGCTGTATTTTAAACACCGGCGGCATGCCCATCCTTTCGGCAAAAGTATTGACTTCAGAAAGGATCTGGTGCGTACCGTCGATATTCGGAAGGCTCGTATGGCCTTGCGGAACCAGGATAGAGATGTGTTTCATAATTTTGGTTTTGGCGGATTGGTTGATCCTGAACGTTTTGGACAAGACAAATATAGTAAATCGGTTTGTCGCAATCAACCCCTGTTTAAGTCGTTTTTGCACGTATCATGCTTAAAAATACCACCTTATCTTTGTGATGCAGACAACAATCAAATACAAATCATTAAAATTACTACTTATGGAAACCAAAGTTTTTTTTTCCTTCGCGGTCAAAGACCTCAAAAAATCGGTTGAATTTTTCACTAAAGTCGGCTTTACCTTCAACCCGATGTTCACCGATGAAACTGCCACGTGCATGATCATTTCAGAAACCATTTATGCGATGCTGCTTACCGAGGATAAATTCAAATCCTTCACGAAAAAACAAATAGCCGATACTTCTAAAACCCAGGAAGTCGCTATTAACCTCACAGCCGGGAGCCGCGAAGCCGTAGATGCCATTATTGAAAAAGCTTTGGCTGCGGGCGCTTCAGAACCTAGTCCGGCGCAGGATCAAGGCTTTATGTACAGCCGTGAATTCGAAGATCCCGATGGCCACAACTGGTCTTATTTCTATATGGATATGTCCGCACTCCCAAAACAGTAGCTATGAAAGCCGATTTACAGCAGCAGATTTTCGGAACCTTCCGCAAACTGTACCTTGTCCTGGACCAGTTCGACGACAGTAATATCGACACGATTCCGGCTGACGGCGGATGGAGCGCCGGGCTTTGCACCGAACATATCATCAAAGCCACGTCAGGTTTGCCTGCGCTTACGCGGAAAACAGAGCCAGCCAACCGTGCATTTGATGAAAAGATTCCAGCCATTAAGAAAATCTTCCTCGACTTCAGCATCAGGATGAAATCGCCGGATTTTCTCGAGCCAACTGAAAGCAAACATTCCACAGCGACATTGCTTTCCGCTATGGAAAAACACGAAAAACAAATGCTGGATCTGACTGAAAATGCCGACCTGACCTTGATTTCACCGGTTTTTGAAGTTCCCGGCTTCGGGAGTTTCACGATATACGAATCGATTTCATTTGCGCTCATCCATATGCAAAGGCATACCGTGCAGCTCGAAAACATACACCGGAAAATTATTCCTTAGCCATGGCACGCATCAATTCCTATCTCACTTTCAACGGCAATTGCCGCGAAGCGATGGCGTTTTATAAAAGCTGCCTCGGCGGGGAATTGATACTGGAAACCATCGGAGATTCAGCATTAGCCTGCAAATTGCCTTCGGAAATGAAGCCGCTGGTCATGCATGCGACGCTTACCAATGGAGATTTCGTCATCATGGCCACCGATATGGTTAACGACAAAGGTTTGGTGAAAGGGAATTCGGTTTCGATGATGCTCGATTGCGACAGTGAGACCGAAGTGCGGCTGCTCTACCGGAAATTATCCGATGGCGGCGAAGCGACACATCCGATCCAGGATTCTTTCTGGGGTGCGCTGTTTGGGGATCTGACAGATAAATTCGGCAACCAATGGCTGCTCCATTTTGATAAAAACGAATCGTACTGATGAAAAAACTGATCCTGTTCAATATGGTAACTGCCGATGGCTATTTTGAGGATTCGAATGGCTCGGTCGACTGGCACCATGCCGACGCGGAGTTCAATGAATTTGCAATCCGGCAGCTCAACGAGAACGGTCCGTTGCTGTTTGGCAGGAAAACCTTCGCGATGATGCAGGATTATTGGACTTCCGTTGCCGCTTTCGAAAATAATCCCGTTGTAGCGGCAATCATGCGCGACAAATTCAAGTTGGTCGTTTCAGAAACCATCGATAATTCGACATGGGAAAACACGGCATTCATCGGCAACGATCTATTCGAATCCGTCATCCGGCTAAAACAGCAATCCGATAAGGACATCCTGATGTTCGGCAGCGCCACTTTGGCTTTTTCCTTTCGGGAATTGGGGCTGATCGATGAATACCGCATCCTGGTCAACCCGATACTGATTGGCTGCGGCAAACCGTTATTCAGGCAAAGCGATGAAAGGCTTCCGATGAAATTGGTACACGTACAACAGTTTGATTCGGGAAATATTTTGCTGAACTATGAGCCCATAATCCAAAAATATCTAACTTTATAACAACCAAAAACCGATAAAAATGAAAAGACAACAAACAACCTATTGGATTTTACTCATTCTGTTTTCACTCATGATGCTCATGGACGGCGTTGCCGGATTGATGCAGCTTGACAGCGGCAAAGAAGCTTTCGACCAGCTCCATTATCCGTATTACGTGATGACCATCGTGGGAACAGCCAAAATCCTCGGCACGATAGGCCTGCTGCAGCCCAAATACAAAACGTTGAAGGAATGGGCTTTTGCCGGATTCACATTCAATTTCCTGGGCGCTTCGGCTTCATGGGCACTGAGCGGCGGTCCGGCGGCATTTGTGGCGATTCCGCTTTTGATGCTCCTTGTATTGTTTGCCATTTATTTCCTGTGGAAGCGAATACAGCAGCCTGTAATAACCATTTAAACGATAAATCTCCGGAAACGGGGATTTTTTTTGCCCGAAACAATATAAGTTTAACTGCAAATCTTATAATTATCGGAGTGCTTAATATTGGGAAATTTGGCATTATCAATAATTTATGAAAGCCTATAAAAATACCAGCGGAAATTCAGATGTCAAGGCATACCAAATATACAAGGATGCGATAAAAGTGCAATTCAACGATGGAAGCATTTATCTCTACAGTTATGAAAAAAACGGGGAACCGACAGTCGAAATCATGAAAGCACTCGCCACTTCCCAACAAGGTTTGGGCACCTACATCAGCCTCAAAGCCAAAAAGGAAACAGCCGAAAAACTCGATGGCAACGGGACTCGAAATTAAAAAAGATTAAATTGAAAACCTACAAAAACCTCAGCGGCAATTCGGGCATCAAAGCCTATGAACTTTTGGATGACGGACTCAAAATCCAGTTTGTCGACGACAGCGTCTACCTTTACAATGTAGCGTTCAATGGCGAGAATGTGATCAAAATCATGAAAGCGCTGGCCAGGAAAGGAATCGGGCTTACGACATATATCAACCAGGAAGTCCGTGAAAATTTTGCAGCAAAACTCCAATGAAAAAATTTCTGTACCAAAACAGCCTTTGCCTTGTATTTCTATTTTTATTCATCCTGGCAATTGCTGGCCAGATTCATTTTGGGTTGCTCGAATACAACCGCGAATTGCTCGAAAACGGCGGCAATCCGGTTTCATTGTCGGCTTATTTTTCTTCAGGGCATTTCATCGAATCTACTTTTGAAAACTGGGAAAGCGAATTCCTGCAGATGGCATTGTTCGTCTGGCTCACGATTTTCCTGCGCCAGAAAGGTTCGTCCGAATCGAAAAATTGTGAAGGCAGGTCAGCAGTCGACCGCGAACCCGACCCAAAAAGGAAAAACGCACCATGGCCCGTAAAGAAAGGCGGTTTTTGGCTCGCGATTTACAAACATTCCCTCACAATTTCGCTGTTTGTTTTGTTCCTGATTTCATTCGCGCTACATTTTCAGGGAAGCCTTAAAGATGAGAATTTACAGCATACGCTCAAAGGCGAACCGCTAGAGAACACGGCCGATTATCTTGGGGATTCCCGTTTTTGGTTTGAATCTTTCCAGAATTGGCAGAGCGAATTCCTTTCAGTATTCGCCATTATCGGATTATCGATCTATCTGAGGCAGAAAGGTTCGTCACAGTCGAAACCCGTCGATGCGCCTCACGATGAAACCGGGGAATGATTATTCTTTTGTGGGAAGGTAAATATTGAACGTCGCGCCTACTCCGGGCTCGCCTTCAGCAGTAATATAGCCGTTGTGGTTTTTGACGATTTTCTGGCAGATTGCCAGGCCGACGCCGGTGCCCACATATTCCTTCTTGCCGTGCAGCCTCTGGAACACTTCAAAAATCTTTTCACTGTATTGCGGTTCAAAGCCGATGCCGTTATCGGAAATGCTGATTTTCCAGAACTTCTGCTTTTCTGAAACTTCCTTTTCCGCATGGACCTTAATGACCGGTTTTACATCAGGCTTACTATATTTTACAGCATTGTTGAGGATATTGAGAAACAGCTGCTGGAATTGTATCGGCATCACGCGCAAAGTCGGCAGTTCATTGCGCTCAATGGTAACACTTTTTTCGTCGAGCGTATTGTCCATTAGGGCGAGGACGTCTTTGAGCAGCTTATTGAGGTCGGTTTTTTCCATTTTGACTTTCTCCGAATCCATACTCGAATAACTCAAAACGGCGTCGATCAGATGCTGCATTCGGTTTGCCGTGGCGCCGATGCTGTGGAAATGCGCCAGTGAGGTTTCGGTAAAAGTGTTCTTGTCATTTTCGAGAATCCGGCTCGCAAACATCTGGATTTTCCGAAGCGGTTCCTGCAGATCATGCGATGCGATGTAAGTAAACGAAGCCAGTTCCTTGTTTTTATTGTTGAGCAGTTCGTTCATCTGCTCCAGATGCAGCGCCGCCTCTTTCTCTTTTGTGATGTTTTTTGAAGTCACCGTAACCGAATCGTTGACCTTTTCAATCGCGGCACTGAGCCAGATCGTATGGTCGCTGAGCGGCACATCAATTTCATAAGTGTCCGGCTTGCCCGATTTCATGCAGGCGACCATTTTTTCAAAAACACCATTGTCGAAAATTCCGGGGTAAATTTCACGGCAGGTTTTCCCGCTGACATCCGCTACGGTCAGGCCGAAATTGGACGGGACTTCCGGATTGCTATAGGTGATCCTGAAATCTGCAATCACTCCGGATTGGTCGCGCATCGGTTCATAGCTCGCAATGCCATAATACGTAGAGTTGAGTACGGAATTGAGGAAAGAACGCGACAATTCGAGCTCTTTGGTTCTTTGCCTGACTTTGATTTCCAATTGCCCGGCGAAATTCTTCTGGTCGTCAATATCCATACAGCCGCCCACAAAACCGCAAAAATTGTCTTCGGTGTCGTAACGCGGAACACCTTTATCGGAAATCCAGCGGTAGATGCCATCGTATCTTTTGAGACGGTATTCCATATAGAATTCCTGTCGCGCATCAAAATTAGCCCCATAAATTTCAAGACAGCGTTCGGAATCATCGGGATGGACACCTTTTGCCCAGCCATTCCCGACTTCCTGTGCCATCGTATGCCCGGTAAAATCGAGCCAGCCGCGGTTGAAGAAATAGCGCAGTTTATCCGTACCCGAAAGCCAGATCAGCACCGGCGCCGAATCGGCAATGACACGAAAACGGTCTTCGCTTTCCTGCCTTTCCAATTCGGCTTGCCTGATTTGCTTCGCCGTCATTTTACGTTCGGTGATGTCTTCGATGACGAGGAAAATCAGTTCGGAATTTTCAAATTTCTCGGCCGCCTGGCGCGCATTGATCAGGAAAGAATGGTGTTCGTTTCCAGGAAAATCCAATTCAACCTCATAGTTTTCGGCACCGAGGTTTTCTGGTAAAATACGCGAGAGCAGGTTCCGCACTTCGGGAACATCCCATGATTTATTGGCGATTTCGAAAAGAAGCCTGCCTTCGGTTTCGGCCTGCTCAAGATTGAAAAGGGAATAGAAATGCAGGTTCGCCTTGCGGATTTTATAATTGCCGTCCAATATCAAAATCGGGTCATGGCTTGCCCCCAAAAGCGTTTCGATATATTCCTGCGTGTAAGTCGTCATAGTTTCGGGACGCTGAAACCGATTTTCTGCGTTGGCTTAAATTTAGGAAAATACGCGAACAATTGTGCCTTGCCCGCGTTAAATTTTACGTCAGAAAAATGGAAGTCTAAACTTCCATTGGCTGCTGCGGTTTCTTTTTGAGGAAAAGCGCGGTGATGATTGAAATAATCAGGCCGACAGGAAAAATTTCCGCATACGTCATCAGCACCATCATAACCGGGTTTTTATACATTTCTTTCATAGAAGCCACTTCGTTGATTTGCGCCTGGATCTGAGCGGCAGTAGCACCGCTGGTTTTAGCCTTTTCGATCATGTGCGCGCCGTATTTATCCATGAAATCAGGCATGAAGAAATTGTATTCGATCACCCACGCAACGACATACATCGTCGAGGCAATGAGGCTGATGAAAAGTCCGATTTGGAATGCTTTCCCAAACGATACGGCACCGTTCCCATAATTGTCGCGGAAGTTTTTAACCGCCACAAAAATGAACGAGAATGCGATAATCATCGACGCAAAACCGATGAACATCGCCCAGTTATCGTCCATATGTTCACAACTGCTCAAAGCCATGCTGGTCACCATAAAGACGCTGATGATTAATCCCGAAATCAATCCGTAAGTCAGTACAAGTTTTTTCATTTTGATGTTTTTAAAAGTTCGGTGTAAAGTTGGTGTTTTGCTTTTTACTACAGGTCATACTTTCGTATGAATTCACGCGAAATATCTAATTTCACCCTTTGGTATTACGGAATCAGCCGCAATCTTTTGGCTTTTTCGACAGCTTGCGTCCGGCGGTTCACTTCCAGTTTTTCAAACAATCTGGCGCCGTGCGTTTTGATCGTATTCAGCGAAACAAAAAGCGTGTCGGCAATTTCATTGTTGCTCATGCCTTTGGCCATCAACTGCAAAACTTCATGTTCCCTTTTGCTGATGCGAAGCCGGAGCAATTCGGATTCATCCAATACAAAACCAGGAAGCATTTCTTTTTCGACGACAATCGTTTTGGGTTTTGTGAGTTTCGTTGCAAGCCAGATTCCGAGTAAAGTAAACAGCAACGCAATCATACCGGCATAAATCTCAAATGCATGTTCAAAAACAATAAACCGGAGTTCGAGCCAATGCAATAAAAATAACAACGCCGCCATTGTCGCGCCGTAATAAATAACTTGTTTGTTTGCTAAGAAAAATAGCCGCATGGTTTGGGTTTTGTCTTCCAAATATAAAAAACTGCACGCGATTTGAAACACACTTGCTGCATTTGCGATGTGAAATTCCTGAAAATCATCTTATCGTTTACTTCTTATTGCTTTCGTACTTACGGACTCAACTTTGTATTGTTGATTTCCAACAGGATAGCACGCCGATTCACAATTCGCGAACGACGCCTTTTAGGGGTTTTATTCAGCATATCTGAAATATGACAAAAAATGTCAAGTCAGAAAGCAGGCTTCTTGTCGATAACCAAAATTATATCTAATTTAATAAAAACCAGTTATTTGCGTTGCCTCGTGTTTCGATCTTGTTTAAGTTGGATGAGAAATGGTCTTCACGCCTCGGCGGCGGATTGAGTTATAAGATTCCGACCGTCTTACCGGAAAAACAGAAGAATTGCAATACCGGAACGTACTTCCGATTGCCAATATTAAGGCCGAACGCAGCGTGGAGGAACAGTTGTATCCAGACACTTTTCTTTTTCAATGACTATAGATTTTTATAAATTGTAGCAACTTAAAATCAGTCAGAAAGGATTTCGGCTATACGCGGATAAAAAAAGAAGCGAATCGACAAAGCATATAAATCCGCGGCAATCTGCGTAAATCGGCAACAATCCGCGTTCCATAATCTGGTTGAAATCAAAAAAATAGTCGAATAGTAAATTGGAAATACATCGGTAAAAAACACTGATGTAAATTAAAAACCCGCAGCATAAAATGTTGCGGGCTTTCAAAATAATAGAATCTAACTTCTATTTACCTTCTTCGTGTTGCATCGAAGCCGATATCTTATTTATCCCAAAGTTACGGCGGTTTCCTGCGAATGGCTTACAGAATTATAATATAATCTTATACAATTATACTGTTAAACGTTAAACACGACGGCCTCGGCAATAATCCTTTGATTACGGGCGTTTCAATACAATAAACCATAAAATAAATACCATGAAAAAGTTATTGTATTCGATTTTGGCCGCCACGGCAATCTTAGGTTCGGTCTCGTGCCATCATGATGATGACGATCCGATCATCCTTAATCCTGTTAACGCAGGCAATACCGTTACATCGGGAGCCTGGCGCATCACGCTTTATCAGGAAGACGACAGTGACCAGACCGCCAATTTTGCCGGCTACAATTTTACTTTCGGAACCGATAACGTGGTAAGCGCCACAAACGGAACCAACACGTATACCGGTGCCTGGAGCTTTACGGATGACGACAGCAGTTCGGACGATTTCAATATCCTTTTCGGATCGCCCGATAATTTTGCCGAATTGACCGAAGATTGGGAAGTGCTGGAAAGCACGGCACTCAAACTAAGGCTCAAGCATGTGAGCGGCGGCGATGGCAGTATCGATTATGTCACTTTTGAAAAAAACACTTAACCTCTAACCAGCCTTAACCGGCTGGTTTTTTTATGCAGATTTTAGAGGCAGATTCGTATAAACTTTTCACCAAATTCCGTAACGGAAATCCAGCCGGTTCGTGGTTATTTTGCTATAAAGGATCATATTAAAATTACAAAAGATGAAAAAGAACCTCACCGCCAGGACATCGATGGGCTTTGCCTCTACGCCGTCCAAAATATGGAAAGCGCTCACCGACCCCGAAATCATCAAGCAATATTTAATGGGAACGAATGTCACCACCGATTGGAAAGTGGGCAGCCCTATTAATTACAAAGGCGAATACAACGGAAAAGCGTATCACGACAAAGGCGTCATCAAACAGTTTGAGCCTGGCAAAATACTGCAGACGACATACTGGAGTTCGCAATCCGGAACCGAAGACAAACCTGAGAACTACGCCAACGTATCCTATCGCATCAGCCCAAGAAACGGCAAAACCGCACTCACCATTTCGCAGGACAATATCAAGGATCAGAAAGGCGTCGCGCAAAGCAAAGAAAACTGGAAAAATGTCCTCAAAACCATGAAGGGCATACTCGAAAAGAAATAACCAAAAAAAAGAAATTATGAAAAAAGTATTCCTAACCGCCGCTTTTATCGCAGTCACATCGATTGCATCGGCACAGCAGGATGGGCAGCAGCAACCCAACGACGACCAGCTGCAACAGCAGGCACCGCGTGAAACACAAGCGCGAACCGAACGCGCCGCAAAAGTGGAAGCCGTCAAGCAGCAAAGCAATTCAGAAATAGAAGCCGAAAAAGCGTCCAAAGACAAAGGCCAGTCGCAGAAACAAACCAAGGTACAGCCTGTTGGCATCAATCCGGACAATCCGGAGGAGAAACCGAAAGACCTTTCGAAACAGGATCTTTCCAAACCAAAAAAGATTTTGTCTGAAGACAGCAAACGCCGCAATTAAAAAAAGGCTTCCTTTAACGGGAAGCCTTTTTTATACTTTCTTAAATTATAGTGGTAGGTAGATACTCATTACAGTGCCGACATTCACTTTACTTTCGGCCCTGATAAAGCCATCATGATTACTCACGATTTTGCGGCATAAGGTGAGACCGAGTCCGGTTCCCCTGTATTTGTCTTTGCTGTGGAGCCTGAAAAACGGGTCGAATATTTTCTCGGCATTGTCGTTCGAAAAACCCAAACCGTTATCTTTCACCATAATCTTGATATAGTTGATATCGGCCCTGCCGCCCAAAGCTTCAATCTCGGAAGCATCGGGAACCACAGATTCGATCCGTATTACAGGAGCGACATTGTCTTTACTGTACTTGATCGCATTTACAATCAGGTTGGTGAAAAGCTGTTGGAATTGGGAAGCCATCACTTTCACCTGTGGCATCGGAAGCACTTCCACCGTTGCATTCTTTTCACTGATGATATCCTTAAGGTCGACGACTGTTTTCTTAAGAAGCTGGTTGACATCTGATTTTTTATAGACCTTTTCCGGAATATTGATGCGCGTGTAGCCAATGAGGTCGTCGATGAGCTGGCGCATATTTTCGATAGAAACGATAATACGCTCCATATGGTGTTTACCCGAATTCGATATATTATTTTCATCGTCGAGGATCATCTTGCTGAACATGTGTATCTTCCGCAGCGGTTCCTGCAAATCATGGCTGGCGGCGGTGCTGAAAGAGTCGAGCTGCCCGTTGAAAAATTCGAGTTCCGCATTTTTTGAGGTCAGCATCTCATTCGCCTCAACCACTTGCGTGATGTCGTCCACGGCCATCAGTATGTATTCTGAAGGCTGGACATCAACAATCCGCCTCGCATTGATTACCATGACGCGTTTGCCGAGACCGGGGAAAAATATTTCAAGCTTGAAATCCTCAATGGTCGTTTTTTCCGAAATCACTTTACCCAACAGCGCCCTGAATTCGGGCAGATCCCAATGGCCGTGTCCGATTTCAAAAAGCGACCTTCCTTCTGTTTCCTGTTCTGTAGTCCTGAAATATTTGTAGAACGACGGGTTGACGCTTTTTATCCTGAGATCCTTGTCGAGTATCACCAGCGGCTCTCTGATTGTATTTACAATCGATTCGGAATAATCCCGAAGGACAATCAATTGCGCCTGCCGGTCCATAAGCTCGTCGTTTACACACATCAGTTCCTCGTTATTCGACTGCATCTCTTCGGTCGCAGTTTCGAGCTCTTCGTTGAGCGCCTGCAGTTCTTCGCTGCTGCTCAGGAGCTCTTCATTGGTCGTCTGCAGTTCTTCGAAAGCGGTTTGCTGCTCTTCCGTGACGCGCTTGATGTCTTCGCGCATCTGGGCCAGTTCATTCTCAAGTTCCTTGATGCGCAGCTGGTCGGCGTTTTTCTTTTCGGCTTTTCCGGTCTTATCGAGTTCCGGCAACAGGCATTTCCTGAAAATCACCAGCAGGTTATCGTCGGCATTGTGCAGCGGGATGATTTCTATTGTGGCGAGATAATCCTGGTTCTTTACAATGATGTTTTCCTTGACCACGACTTCTTTCTCCTCTTTGGCCCTGAGCAACGCATTCCGCAGTTCGAAACCGATGCCTTCACGCGCCATCTTTAGGATATTGAAATTGGGTTTCCCGGGCGAGG
>DATHGE010000395.1:0-16592 GCA_035317805.1 Flavobacterium sp.
CGAGCGCAGCCGAGGGGGCTTTATATTAAAAAACAAAAAAGGATTTCCACTTCTATCACGGCTAAAAATCAAGGTCAAATCAAATTTTACATTCCTAAAATAATTGTCCATTATCAATTATCCATTATCAATTAATTCCTATTTTTGTTCAAAATTTATCAATATGCTAAAAGTTGGCGTTCTTGGTGCCGGTCACCTCGGAAAAATCCATTTGAGATTACTGCAGCAATCCGAAAAATACGAACTCGTCGGCTTCTACGACGAAAATCAGGAAAATGCCGAAAAGATTTCGAAGGAATTCGGTTATACCAATTTCAAGACCATCGCCACTTTGATCCATGCCGTAGACGTAATCGACATCGTCACGCCGACGCTTTCACACTACAAATGCGCCAAGGTTGCCATCAAATCCGGCAAGCACGTTTTCATCGAAAAACCCATTTCAAACACCGTTGCCGAAGCCGAAGAAATCATCGCGCTTTCCAAAGAATACAACGTTAAAGGGCAGGTTGGTCACGTCGAAAGGTTCAATCCTGCTTTCATCGCCACCAAAAACATGATCGAAAACCCGATGTTCATCGAAACGCACCGTTTGGCCGAGTTCAACCCGCGCGGTACGGATGTTCCGGTAGTTTTGGATTTGATGATACACGATATCGATGCGATCCTGAGCGTTGTGAATTCCAAGGTGAAGCACATCAATGCGAGTGGTGTTTCGGTCATTTCAGACACGCCCGACATCGCCAATGCGCGCATCGAATTCGAAAGCGGCTGCGTTGCCAATTTAACGGCGAGCCGGATTTCGTTGAAGAACATGCGCAAATCGCGTTTCTTCCAGAAAGATGCCTATATTTCGGTCGATTTTCTCGAAAAGAAATGCGAGGTCGTAAAAATGAAGGACGCACCCGAAGTGCCCGGCGATTTCGATATGATCCTTCAAAATGCCGAAGGCGTGAAAAAGCAGATCTATTTCGCCAATCCTGAAGTGGAACAGAACAATGCGATCCTTGACGAACTCGAAACTTTTGCAGATGCAATTACCAACAATACTACGCCAATCGTGACTTTAGAACAAGGCACGGAAGCATTAAGGGTTGCGTATCAAATCATCGATTGCTTTAAAAAATAGAGATTTGCTTCGCCAGTTCGCTATGCTCGGGTCTCTTTCGTCGGAATGACAAGAACGAATAAACAAATTAACAAATAACCGTATTAACGTAATGAAAAACATCGCCGTCATCGGAGCCGGAACCATGGGCAACGGAATCGCACACACGTTCGCACAAAGCGGATTTACAGTAAAACTGATTGACCTTTCAGAAAAAAACCTCGATAAGGGAATGGCCACGATTGCCGGGAACCTCGACAGGATGGTCGCCAAAGGAACGATTTCCGAAGCCGATAAAATGAACACCATCGGGAATATTATCACCTATACCGACATTAACGATGGCGTTGTCGGGGCCGATCTTGTAGTTGAAGCAGCGACGGAGAACATCGATCTCAAACTAAAGATTTTCAAACAGTTAAACGACGCCTGTTCGCACAATACAATCCTCGCTACAAACACCTCTTCCATCTCAATCACGCAAATCGGATCGGTCGTTACGCATCCGGAAAGGGTCATCGGAATGCATTTTATGAATCCGGTGCCGATTATGAAACTCGTTGAGATTATCCGCGGTTACAACACTTCTGATGAAGTGACGCAAGTTATTATGGATTTATCTGAAAAGCTCGGGAAAGTCCCTGTTGAAGTGAACGATTACCCCGGTTTCGTCGCCAACAGGATCCTGATGCCGATGATTAACGAATCAATCGAAACCTTATACAATGGCGTTGCCGGCGTTTATGAAATAGATACGGTGATGAAATTGGGTATGGCACATCCGATGGGGCCGCTGCAACTGGCCGATTTCATCGGACTCGATGTTTGCCTTGCGATATTGAATGTGATGCACGACGGTTTCAAAAACCCGAAATATGCCCCTTGCCCACTGCTGGTGAATATGGTCCGTGCAGGAAAACTTGGCGCAAAATCAGGCGAAGGTTTTTACGATTATTCCGAAAGCAAGAAAGCGGAAAAAGTTGCCAGAATGTTTATTTAATTATCAATTATCAATTGCCCAAAATGGCCAAAATAATTCCTTTTCACGCGGTTCGCCCCACTCCGGATAAAGTCAGTCTGGTGACCTGCCGGACTTATGACGATTACAGTCCGGCCGAATTGGCGGCTTACCTCGACTTCAACCCGTTCTCTTTTTTGCATATCCTGAATCCGGCATATGTCAACCAACAAAAGATCGGGCTTGAGAAAAGGTTCAAGCTGGTCGCGCAGAAATACCACGATTTTAAGGCGGAACATATTTTGGTCAAGGAAGAAGAACCTGTTTTTTTCCTGTACGAAATCCAATCCAAAAACAGGCTTTTTACAGGCATCATTGCGGGGACAAGTATTGCCGATTATCAGCAGAATATCATTAAGAAACACGAAGATACTTTACAGTACCGGGTAGAATTATTCAAGGATTATCTGCACCAGACCGGGTTCAATACAGAACCTGTGCTGATTACTTATCCCGACAATTTAGAGTTAAACAATTGGATTACAAAGAAAAAGTCAACTGCCTCACTTTATGAGTTTTCAACAACCAATAAAGAAAAACATACGCTTTGGAAAATTGATGCTGCAGATGAAAAAAATTGGCTTCAGCAGCAATTTGAAACCATTGGCAGCGTTTATATAGCCGACGGCCATCACCGGTCGGCGTCAGCAGAATTGCTTTATGAAGAAGACAAGATTTCAGGCAACGAAAATCTCAATTATTTTATGAGTTTCCTGATTGCCGAAAGCAATGTGAAAATCTACGAATACAACCGGATTATCCGCGATTTGAACAACCATTCTAAAGAAGATTTCCTTTCGGAATTAGCAAAGATTTTCTGGATTAAAAACAAGGAGCAGGAATTGTGGAAACCGACAAAAAAGTTCCAGTTCGGTATGTATCTCGATGGTGAGTTTTATAGCCTGACGCTCAAAGACGGAAACAATTTTGAAAATGTCCTCGAAAGCCTCGACGCGCAGATCCTTTATGAAAAAGTGCTGCACCCGATTCTTGGGATTACCGATTTGAGGAACGATGAGCGGATCGATTACATTCCGGGAAGCCAGTCGATCATCACCATAAAGGAAGTCGTTGACGAAGGCGAGTTTGAAGTGGGATTTATGCTGTATCCTACCGACATTTCAGAGATCAAAGCGCTGGCCGACAACAATCTGATTATGCCTCCGAAAAGCACTTATATAGAGCCTAAATTCCGCAGCGGATTGGTGGTTTACGAAATTTAAAAAAAATAAAATGTCCATACTGCAAAATTTACTTTCCATAAAATTGGCATTGCCTGAAAATGTGACGCTTGTTGCAGTTTCAAAGACAAAGCCGGTTTCCGATTTGATGGAAGCTTATGATGCCGGGCAGCGAATTTTTGGCGAAAACAAGATCCAGGAAATGACCGATAAGTTCGAACAGATGCCAAAAGACATCCAATGGCATATGATCGGGCACGTCCAGACGAATAAGGTGAAGTTTATGGCTTCTTATGTCAGCCTGATTCACGGTGTCGACAGTCTGAAATTATTGGAAGAAATCAATAAACAAGCTTTAAAAAATAACCGAAAAATCGAATGCCTGTTGCAGATCCACATTGCCGAAGAAGATACGAAATTCGGATTGGACGAAAGAGAATTGACCGATTTACTAAATTCCGACACTTATAAAAACCTGCAAAATATTAAAGTCACGGGTTTGATGGGAATGGCGACATTTACGGATAATCAGGGGCAAATAAAAAAGGAATTCAACTATCTGAAAGCCATTTTTGATACTGCCAGGAGTAGTAATCCGCAATTTTCCATACTTTCCATGGGCATGTCGGGTGACTATGAACTTGCAATTGCCTGCGGAAGCAATATGGTTCGGATTGGAAGTAGTATCTTTGGAACCAGATAAATTACGAAAAGCATTTGTACGCAATACTCGACATAGAAACTACCGGAGGGCAATTTAACGAAGAAGGCATCACTGAAATCGCCATATACAAATATGACGGCCATGAAGTTATCGATCAGTTCATCAGTCTGGTCAATCCCGAAATCCCGATCCAGCCATTTGTGGTCAAGCTTACCGGAATCAACAACGCCATGCTGCGCTCTGCACCCAAATTTTTCGAAATCGCCAAACGCATCATCGAAATGACTAAGGACTGCGTGATCGTAGCGCATAACGCCTCGTTTGATTACCGGATTCTGAGAACGGAATTCAAGCGATTGGGCTACGATTTCGAATCCCAAACCCTTTGCACGGTCGAATTGGCCAAACAGCTTATCCCGGAACAGCCTTCTTATAGTCTGGGGAAACTCGTGCGCGCACTCGGAATCCCGATGGCCGACAGGCACAGGGCAAGCGGCGACGCGATGGCGACGGTCAAATTGTTCAAGATGCTTTTAGACAAGGATCTCGAAAAAGTGATTGTGAAAAGCCTCATCCATACGGAAGTCGTAAAAGGACTTTCGCCAAAACTACTCGATATCGTAGAGCATTTGCCTTCGAGAACCGGAATTTACTACATCCACCGGCAGGATGGAAAAATCATCTATATAGGGAAAAGCAAAAACATCAAAAAGCGGGTGAACCAGCATTTTACGGGAACTACGGGCAAATGCAAGAAAATCCAGCTCGAGGTTTACGCTGTGACTTTTGAGGAAACCGGAAGCGAGCTCATCGCCTTGCTTAAGGAAAGTGAAGAAATTAAGGTCAACAAGCCGGTTTATAACCGTTCGCAAAGCAAAACCATATTGCCGTGGGCATTGTATGCCGAGGCTGATGAAAACGGCTACCTGTGCCTGAAATTGCAAAAAGCCGACGGCAGGAAAAAAGAAATCACTTCGTATGCTTCGCTCCAGGAAGCGCGGAATGTTTTTTTCAGGATCAGCGCGCAATATCAATTGTGCCAGAAACTCAACGGTTTGTATGAATCGACGGCGGAATGTTTCCAATACAAGATCAAGGAATGCGACGGCGCGTGTATCGGATTGGTGGCGACTTCCGAATACAATCAGCGTGTACAGGGATTCATAGACGCGCTGACATTCGAAAACAAGAATCTGGTGATTATCGATCGCGGGCGCAATATCAATGAGCGCAGCGCGGTACTCATCGAAAACGGGATTTACAAAGGTTATGCTTTTTACGACCTCAATTACCAGATTACCAATTTAAATATCCTCAAGAATATCATCATTCCGATGCAGCACAACCGCGATAGCAGGAAGATTATCCAGGATCATATCCGGAAAAGCAGGAATGTGAAAATATTAAATTTCTGAAATGGCAAAGCATCTGATAACCGTCATAGGTCCGACAGCTATTGGAAAAACGGCATTGGCCATTAAGCTCGCCACACATTTCAACTGCGACATCATCTCATGCGATTCACGGCAATTCTATAAGGAAATGACTATCGGAACGGCTGTTCCTGATGATGAAGAATTGGCCGCAGCCACACATCATTTCATCCACAACAAATCGATTTTCGACAGTTACAGCGTTGGCGATTTTGAAAAAGAGGCCATTGCCAAATTAGACAAATTGTTCCTGGCGAATGATTTCGCTATCCTCGTTGGCGGTTCGGGGTTATATGTCGATGCGGTTCTCAAAGGTTTTGACGATTTTCCGGAGGTTTCCGAACCAGTCAGAAATCAGGTCAGGAACGACTATGAAAAATCCGGGATTGGCTATCTGCAGGAAGCACTCCAAAAACTGGATCCGGATTATTTTTCGACCGTCGATACGGAAAACCCGCAACGCATGATGCGCGCATTGGAAATCTGCATCGGAACGGGAAAACCGTATTCCTCGTTTTTAAGCCAAAAGAAAAATACACGCAGCTTCTCTCCTATCGTTATCGGGCTTGAAGCCGAAAGGCAAATCATGTACGACCGTATTAACCATCGTGTCGACCTGATGATGGAAGCCGGATTGTTGGCCGAAGCTGAAAAACTGTACCCAAATAAAACGCTGAATGCATTGCAGACTGTGGGCTACCGGGAATTGTTTTCTTATTTCGACGGCGATTTTACGTTGGAGTTTGCCATCTCCGAAATTAAGAAAAACACGCGGCGTTTCGCCAAAAGACAAATGACGTGGTTTAAGCGGATGGAAAACGCCAAATGGTTTGATTTCCATTCAGATTCAGATGCCATTATTGCTTATCTAGAAAATAATCTATGATCCACGCGCAGTTGCAGCAACAGTCGGCCAAACCAATTGCAGCTTTGCCTTGGAATAAAGATAAATTAATCCGACCTTTATTTCCTTAATGTCGTTCAATGCCTGTATCTCCAAACTTTACTTCCATTTATTCCCATGAGTGGGAAATCAATTTCACGCAATGTGCGGCAAACGGCGCGCTCAAATATGTCGACTTGTGTAATTTGCTGCAATTGACGGCGGCGGAACATTCGATTGTCGGCGGACTCAGCTTTAACGACATGCAGGCGTTCGACCAGGCTTGGGTTTTGAGCCGCATCCGCGTGGAAATCGATAGTTTGCCCAAATGGCAGGACAAAGTGGTCGTAAAAACGTGGATTGAAAGCCTGCAGGGTTCGAATTCTGTGCGTAATATTGAAATGTACCTTGACGGAAAGAAAATTGTTGGCGCCACTACGTTCTGGGCGGTTTTTAATACGAAGCTGCGCAAATCGGAGCCGTTGGCTTTGGCGTATGACCATTTTGAATTGTTTCCGGATTGGCATGCGACTTCAGTGCCTTTTTCACGGATTAATGTTTTCAGGGATGCGGAAACCGTAGCGGAGCGCAAAGTCGTTTTATCCGATCTGGACATTGTGAATCATGTGAACAATGTGAAATATCTGGAATGGTGCCTTGATGTGATGGATCCGAAACCGGTGCTTCAAAAGCAAGTGCAGAACCTCGAAATGAATTTTCTTCGGGAATTGAATTTGGGCGATGAAGTCCAGATGAATGTTTCAGATGGGGAAAAGCCGGGATTCTTTTCGGTGACCAAAAACGGGAAGGTTTGTTTTGTATTGCAATTGGAATGGAAGACGAATGCCTAGCCCTGATGGAAGCGGCATCCTTTTGCGGAATGCAATGCAGCAAAAGATACAGCGCACAGCAGGAAATTGCTCCTGAAATTGCAACAGATTGCTTCGCTTTGCTCGCAATGACGCTGGCTCGTAATGACAGCGGCCATATCAATCTATAAAAAAGCCCTGATCTCTCAAGGCTTTCTTTTTTATTCTGTTTTATTTTTGACTACCAATCGGAAACCTTCCCCGTGGATGTTGAGGATTTCAACATCTTCGTCGGATTTGAGGTATTTCCTGAGTTTGGCGATGTAGACATCCATACTTCTTGAAGTGAAATAATTGTCGTCTCTCCAGATTTTCGTGAGCGCCAATTCCCTTGGCATTAAGTCGTTTTCATAAACGGCGAGCATTTTCAGGAGCTCGTTTTCTTTAGGCGAGAGTTTGATTGGCTCGTCATTTTTGAAAGTGAGGAAACGCAATTTCGAATTGAGGTGGAAATTTCCGATCTGGAATTCGAATTTCACGTGGTCGTTCTTCACATCGGCTGATTTTCTTTGGATGATTGCCTTGATTTTCATCAGCAACACTTCAGAATCGAACGGCTTGTTCAGGTAATCGTCGGCGCCAACCTTGTATCCTTTGAGGACATCTTCCTTCATCGACTTGGCCGTGAGGAAAATAATCGGCACCTCTTTGTTTTTCTCCCTGATTTCTTTCGCGAGCGTATAACCGTCTTTGTATGGCATCATGACGTCAAGAATACACAAATCATAGGTGTCTTTCTTGAATTTCTCGAAGCCTTCCATTCCGTTTTTCGCGAGGGTTACGTCGAAATCATTGAGAGTTAAGTAGTCTTTTAGTATAGCTCCGAAGTTTTGGTCGTCTTCTACTAAAAGGATTTTTTTATTTTCTGTTTCCATATAATTTTTTTTAATTGATGAGTGGTATTTTTACTATAAATGTGCTTCCTTTTCCTTTTTCGCTTTCTACAAATATCTGACCGTTATGGTCATCTATAATCCTTTTTACATACGCTAATCCGAGTCCGTGCCCCTTTACATTATGCAAATCGCCCGTATGTTCGCGGTAGAATTTTTCAAAAATCCTTTTTTGTGCCACTTTGCTCATTCCGGCGCCATGGTCTTTTATCTTGATAATAACAAAATCTTTGACGTTTTCTGTATAAATATCTATTACCGGCGTTTCAGGCGAATACTTGATGGCATTGTCAAGTATATTTACGATAACATTTGTAAAATGGACGTCGTTTAAAAGGACCGTTGTGCGCGTGGCATCAAAATGCGTCGTAATCGAACCCTGACGGTCTTCAATAATCAGGTTGACATGTTCGATAGCCTCTTCTATGATCTCCTGGATATTGTTGGAATCCTTATTGATATCGAGCTCCTTTTTCTCGAGCTTTGAAATTCGCAATACATTCTCAACCTGCGCATGCATTCGTTTATTTTCATCGCGTATCATCTGCAGGTAACGCGTCACTTTTTCTTTGTCATCAATGATCTTTGGATTCTTAATCGCATCCAAAGCCAGGTTGATCGTAGCAATCGGCGTCTTGAATTCGTGCGTCATATTGTTGATGAAATCGGTTTTGATTTCGGAAATATGGCGCTGCCGGATCAATTGGTTTAACGCGCTTGAATAGGCAATGATGATAATCAGTGTGAAAACAATCGAAAGTATGGTTATCCCTACGAGTTCGGAAAACAAAAATTTCTCCTTATGCGGAAAAGCAACGAGCAATTGGTATTTGTTATTGCCTTCATTATCGGTGAAAATCGGAATCGTATAGGTGTCGTTTTTCGAGTACCTGAATTTTTCAGATTGGATTTTCGTTGCAAGGCCATTGCTGTAGATGCCGAATTCGAAAGGCGTTTTTACACCGTATTCATTGAGTTCCGTAAACAATAGTTTTTGCAATCTTTCCTTCGAAACCCTTTCCTGTAAAGGTTTTGCCGAAGCAATATCCTTAAAAAAAATCTCAAATTGCGCGTTATCCAGAATATCTAGCTTACCGGTTTTCTGTATTTTGATATCCGGCGTAACTTTCTGCTGGACACCCGAATTGTCGATACCATTGTTATAAACCTCGGTTACTCTTTTTGAAGAGAAATTTTTAAGTTTTAAACTGTCTATTTTTTTATCAAAGAACGAGGATGAAATATTGTAATCTTCTGAAATGATATTATTCGAATAAATAATAGTTTCGTTTGTACGGGAATTTCGCTGATAGTATCCAAATTCAAGGAAATCACTTTTTTGGGGCTCTTTTCCGATACTATCCTTTAATTTTTTATACTTGTCTATAAAAGTATAGGCTTCTTCTTTCTGAAGTTTGTCGGCAACATTACCGATCACCTGCTTCACGTGAAACCGGAACTGCTCTTCGTTATTTTTAAATGACGTATTGAACCAATATACCTGAACCAGAATAATTCCTATCAAGGACAAACTCATCAGTAAAACAAGTAATCGGAAAAACAATTTATTCATCTTAACAAAATTAAGATTTTAACATTTATGCGTTAAATACATTAACCAAAGATTAACATTTAAACTTAATTTTATTGAATTGACAGTTTTTTTAAGATTTCTATTGCTTGTTTTTTAGCCTGCTGAAGGTCGGTATTTTCGATAACGAAATCGCTTTTGGAGATGCGATCCGCCTCAGTCCATTGGTTTTCAATCCTTTTCATCACACTTTCACGCGATACTTTATCACGCAGCATGACCCTGTTTATCCGGATTTCTGTCGGAGCCGTAACGGTAATGATGTAGTCGCAGTCGACATCACTACCGCTTTCAAACAAAATGGCCGTTTCCTTAATTACCAAAGGGAATTCCGAATGTCGTTGCAGCCAGTCTGCAAAATGTGCCCTTACCGCAGGATGGATAATGCTGTTGAGCTGCTTTAATTTCAGCGGATCATTAAAAACAATTTTAGCCAGGGCTTCCCGATCCAGCTTCCCATTTGCAAAAATCGTTTGTCCGAAAAGGGATTTTATGGCTTCCGCGACTTCGGGCAACTCAGAAATCTTCCTGGCTTCTTCATCCGCAATGTAAACCGGAACTCCCAGTGTGCGAAAATATTCGCCTATTGTCGTTTTGCCGCTTCCGATTCCGCCGGTGAGTCCGATTATCTCTGTCATTTTTTGAAGAATAATTCAGGAAATGCTTCCTGCGGTTTTTGTTTCAGTAACCTGATTTTTATAAATGATTCGATAAATCCGGTTCCATATCCATAAAATTGTTTCCACACAGCAATAACCGAAAGCCAGCCGATTTTAAGGCTTTTATTTTGAAATGACGACAACAACAGCACCGATGTGAAATAAATCACAAACAGCATCACAGGTACCGTCTGCGCGAAAATCATCAATACCAAGGCAATAAAAAATAATATAATGAATGCCGACGGGAAGAAATAAGTGAGTTTGCTGTATTTCGGATACCAACTGTCGAGTATTGGCCTCGCTTTCCCGAATTTGTTGACCTGAAGCGCAAATTTCTCCCAGTCGATTCTCCTTTTATGGAATACGTACGCCTGCGGAAAAAGCCTGGTTTCAAAACCAAGATCCCAAAGTCTCATAGATAAATCCGGATCTTCTCCCGGATGGATGTTTCCAAATCCGCCCGAAACTTCAAAAGCTTTTTGTGAAATTCCCATATTGAAACTTCGTGGCTGGAATTTATCGAGTTTTTCTGAGCCGCCTCGCACTCCGCCTGTTGTGATGATGGAAGTCATGGCGAAATTAATTGCCTTCTGGATATCTGAAAAGGAATCCATCGCGGCATCCGGGCCACCGAAACAATCTGCATAATTTAGCTGCAATGCCGAAGAAACGACATCCAGGTATTGCTTCGGGATAATGCAATCGGAATCAAAAATCAGGAAATAATCGCCTTTCGCCTTTTGCATCCCAAAATTCCTTGAGTCGCCCGGACCCGAATTTTCTTTGTAATAATAGGCGATATCGAGTCGGTTTTTATATTCCGAAACAACTTGCCCGCAACAGGATGACGAACCATCTTCAACTATGACCACCTCGAAATTTTCACTGAAAGTTGTAAGCGCAAGACTTTCCAAAAGCTCTCTGACTTCGTCGGGGCGGTTGTAAACTGGAATAATCAACGAAAAAAACATGCGAAATTTTTTAACAAATATAAGGTTTATAAAAAACAAAAGCCACCGTTAAGGCAGCTTTTGAAATAAGGCAAAATGCCGGTTATTCTTTTATAATTTTGATGGTTTTCATCTGGCTTTCAGAATTTACCCTAACCAGATAAGCGCCTTTTGGTAAGGCCGACAGGTCAATTTTGCTTTGGTTTTGTCCAATTGTTTTTGAAAACACTTGTTGCCCTAAAAGGTTGAAAACAGAAACATCAGAAATTTTTTGGCTGTAAGACAGATTCAAAAAGTCTTTCACCGGATTTGGATAATACTCAAAATGAGCCGCGTCAAAACCCGAAGTTTTCAACATCGGATTCCATGCCGAAACCTGGAACGTGCCGAAAGTATCATTCGCATATTCCCAAACCCTGGCGTAAATAGTTGTACCCGGAATCAGCCCTGTTAAGTTCAGCATCGAAAAAGCGTCAACACCTTCATCATCGCTACAGCCTAGAGTAGTAAGTGTTCCGCAGGCTCCTGAAAATGCGGATAACGCAGTATCGATTACCGGTGAACCGGAATCCGACTGCACTTCGATCGTTACATTTCCGTCTGACGGAACTACAACGCTAAACCATACATCGCCTCCAAAACCAAAAACACCACAGGTCGGATTTGGCTCACCGATGGTTTTCGTAGCGCCAACATTAGTAGCTATAATCGCATGCTCGGCGAAGTTAGCGCCCGGGATCAAGGCAATCGCCGTTTGACAATCGTCATTCGCTACAGCAACCGGCAATGTAGCAAAAGCCACCGGACCTGCCCAATCGCTTGAGCCGTTCAACTCACAATTCGACCGTACGTAGAATACGTAATCGGTATTGGGATCAAGGCTGGAAACGATGGCACTGTTCGTTGCCAGTCCGGCTTGGGTTGGCGTGGCATCCGGTAAAGGCGCCGGCGCCCCTGCCGCAACCACAAGAACGTCCCAGGAAATCTGGCTACAGCCGGTTTGCCAATGCAATTGGGCGGTTCCGGAATTGATGTTATCTGCCGTAAGTTCATATGGAGCCTGGCATTCGGTGGCTTCCAGGATCGTGATATCGTAATCTTCTGTTTCCCCATAACCATAATTGTCGCAAGGATTCATCGTAAAACTGTCAGTCGCCCATGCATCCCTGATTCTCATGCGATGTGTTCCGGCCGGAGCATCACAGGCTAAAGTAATTGTAAAGGTACCGGTTCCGTTGGCGCCGATTTCCTCTGGCGTGTAGCCGATTTTCTCGTCATCTGAAAATATCGTATCGTCGTTGTAGTCAATCCAAACCGCATCATTCTGTTGGCCGTAAGTCCCAACGGTTACATTAATAATATAGGAGAAGCCCGATTGCAGCGTTGCCGTGTAATTTGGCTGCCCGGTGAAATAAGTATAGGAAGGATTTATCGGCGCTGTCCCCGTATTGTTTGCAAGGGTTGTTCCGACGATGACCACGTTGGAAATCAAATCGCCATCTGTTTTACCATTGGTATATGTTGGCAGGCAATAACACGCGGAAATGCTGTTTTGTCCAACAAGAACAGGCGTACTTACAGCCGAATTTGCGCCACAGCTTACTACGCATTGGTAATAAGTTGCCTGAGGCTGGGTTAATAATAATGAGGTCGAAATCGCATTGTCTATATTGGTGAAGTCAATGCCGTTTGCAGAAGACTGCCATTGGTAACTGATCCCGAAATCGGTGATATTGTTGGAAAGTGAAAGCGTAAATTCGTAATTGGCGCAAACGCTCGCGAGTGTCGAGAGCGTATTTCCGGGAGCGGGAGTTCCTGAACATTGCGGCTGTGGAAAGAAAGTATACTTTTTACCTTCTAAAGAACTCGTGTCATTGATACTATTATTTGCAGTAGTACCCGAAACCGTAGCGATAGCCGCTGGCGTAACGCTATTGAAAGAAGTCAGGTCGTTGAGCCCGATGGATGCCGATAATTGGGCACCGGGAATTATGCTGCCGTAAACCATATCGATAGCGCCCGTCGTTTCATGCAATACCATTTTGAAAGAGCCGAAATTAGTATCGTTTACTCCGCCACCGGTATCTATATTAATATTGTCCCAACCAACGGCCAAAGTCCGGTTAGGCGTCGTCCCTGCAACTGCATACTCAATATCTCCACCCGACCGGTTGTGATCGTCCCAGAATGCGGCAATCAGCGGTGCGAATCCGTTTGGTGTAGCGAGTGTGTTGACCCATGAATTGCCGGGGATTCCTGAACCCAGTCTGATCCAGCCGTTGGTGCTGATGCTAAAGGTCGTATATGAAACGCCGCCGTAGTTGAAACTGAAACCGATGGGGATATTATTTTGTGTGCCGTCATCATCAATAGCGGTCGAACTGGTACCGACTACCGGGACGTAAGTTTCTGTAGATTGGGAAAATAAATATCCCGAAACCGCCTGTGCTTTGCTTTCTGCGAGATATATAAAGAAAACAATCAAAAGAGTAATTTTTTTCATAAAAAAATGGTGATTGGTTAAATTGAGCCCTAAAGTAATAAAAAAAATGACGTGCCGGAATTTATAATAATAAAAAAGCCGCCATATTCTGGCGGCTTTTAAATGCTGTATGCGATACTTATTGCTTGACAACCTTGATTGTTTTAACCTGATTGTCCGCAGTGATTTTTACAATATAGGTACCTGTTGTCAGTTGGGAAAGATCCATTTTTGTTTCCTTATCATTCCCGCTTTCCGAAAGCATCACCTGACCCAAAATGTTATAGATCGTGACGTTTGTGATATTTTTCTTAGAAGAAATATTCAGGATGTCTTTAACCGGATTCGGCTGGATTTTTATACTGGCGATATTCCATTCGGCTGTTCCCAAAGTATTGCTCATCGTTACTGCAGTTGCAGCACTTTCGCATCCTTGCCCATTGGTTTGCGTGGCATAATAGGTCTGGTTATTGGATAAAACCGTTGTAATCGGTAATGACAGCGTCGCCTCTGCATCAGAATACCATTTGATATCTGTTCCGCTAATCTCGATATTTGCGAGTGTTTCGCCGTTGATGAATGTCTGGTTTGCTTCCGCTTCCGGTGCCGATGGCGTATTGAGCGTTATATCAAAACTTAAAATCTCAGCACAGCCGGTTGTTGTTACATTCTGAACCCTGACATAAATAGTTTGATTGACACTAAAGCTGTAATCGAAAGTGTTGGTAATATAATTCGCCGCACTATCCTGGGCATCATTGAAATTCGTATAAAAACTAATTTCGTAATCATCCGGATTGGCACCATTCAATATGATGGGTTCATTTGCACTGAGGTCTACCACTCCCGGGAATGCGCAAACCGATAAATTTGCAGGCAGGTTTATTGGCATCGGCGGTAATATGTCAACGAATGCAGATTCAGATATTGTTGTATGAGTCGCATCGCAATTCTCGTAGGTAACCCGCGCTTCATAAACGTGCTGTTCTGTCGGGCAAACCGTCAATGGGTTCTCGTTACTGAGAAATACGCCATCGGCCAGCCATGTGAAAGCTGTTGGAACATCGGATCCATTCGGGGTGAAACGCCAGGCTTCGTCAGTAGCGGACCATGCACCTGTATTTCTGCCGGGAGGAACTGTAGCCAATGTCCCTTGTTGATTCTGAACACCTATAACACCATTGCCAGAATTCCAAATCGTACAGGAAGTTCTTTTATGGATAATGATTTCTATGATATTTGTCCCTTCATGGAGCACAATCTGGCTGGTCTGAAGACCGACACTGTTGTCGCATTGAAACTGCGGCAATTCATTGAAGTTGGCAATAAAAACGCGATTTGGCGCTGCATTGGTTCCCGCATCCAAAACATAATAATTGACATTCTGCATTTCATAATTGGTCACGGGCGGCGTCCGGATATCTACGTCCTGGTACACTCCGTAGATCGCATTCCGTATCGGAAACTGGGTATTCGGAATCGGTGTCAGGAATTCCCATTGGCAATTGCCCCCGGCACTTTGGTTGCCCATATCAAAGGTGATTACGCCATTTGTACCTACTAACATTTGGTTGTAACTTGTTCCGTAAAAACAGAATGAAAACGGAAGGTTTACCAATGGCGACCAATTGTCGTCGGCACTTGGCGGAATTAGGATACCTCCGAAAAAAGGGAAACTTGGAGAATAGGCCTCTGAAGAAACCGCGTAGGAAGTGGTTTGCTTTAAGGCTGGGTATGTCGCGGATAAATCAACACAATCTCCTGGATAGCAGATCAGCGAAACATCAGTAATATTAACATCCAGCAGCGGAACAGGCTGCGATTGTGCTGCAAATGCAGAAAGCAAAACTGAAATAATTAAGAAGTAGTTTTTCATCATATGTATAGTTTATAACAAACATAGACAAAATAAAAAAGCCACCAAATTTATTGGTGGCTTTTACTTAAAATGATTGCAATTGATCTATTGTTTCATCACTTTAACGGTTTTTACCTGATTGTCTGCAGTCACTTTTACCATATAAGTCCCTGAAGGCAAATGCGACATATCGATTTGGGTCTCATTTGCATTAACTGCTTTTGAGACAACCTGTTGCCCCAGCAGATTAAAAATCGCTACACTTGAAATATTGGTCTTGTATGACAAGTTCAAAACATCTTTTACAGGGTTCGGATAATAGGCAAAATCGGAAGATTCGAAATTATTGATCCCCAAAGTGCTGTCCTTAACCTTAAGCGTAAAAGTACCCTGCTCGGCGGCATTACTCCAAACCTGCACATAATACGTTTGCCCGGCGGTTAACCCGGTAAGCGATTCGGTCACAGGCGCAGTTTGGTTAGAATAGCAAGTGCCAACTGCGGTCAATGCATCGCATGATCCCGTATAAACATTGAAATTCATGGAAGTCATTGTAAGATTTGTCACCGTACAGTCTATGCTTCCCGAAACCGGAGCCACGAATGAAAACCAAACATCCTGTACTGAGCCGAACGGATCACATGATGGTTGAACAACGCTGACATCCCCGAAAGAGTTGTCGGATTCGGTAACTGTTCCATCTACCGGAACAGCCAGCGCCAGCGCGCAGGTTTGGTTGGCAACCGCCGGTTCTATAACCTCCGCACAAGTCACTTCCATCGTAAACGACCCCGTACTGCCAAGATTGTATCCTTCAACAGTAATGAAATAAGTGCTCAGTCCGTCTGAATTAAAAGTGAGATAGGATTGTACTGTAGTTCCGCAGCCGTCGTCGTTTGCCGCAACATAATTGAGGCTTCCGGTTCCGCCGGTATAAACCAACACCGAGGTATCATATAAAGAACCACAAAGGCTCAGTGTAACGGTTTGTGGTGTTCCG
>DATHGE010000396.1:0-2420 GCA_035317805.1 Flavobacterium sp.
ACCAAGACCGGACTGCCGATTATCTCGCTTTACGGCAATAACAAAAAACCGACAGCGGAACAATTGCAGGGCATCGATGTGTTGCTTTTTGACCTTCAGGATGTAGGCGCGCGGTTTTACACTTACATTTCCTCCTTGCATTATGTAATGGAAGCCTGTGCCGAAAACAATGTGCAACTGATTATCCTGGACCGCCCGAACCCAAACGGGAATATTATCGACGGTCCGATTTTGGAAAAAGAACACGCCAGTTTCGTCGGGATGCACCAGATTCCGGTTTTGCACGGCATGACCATCGGCGAATATGCGTTAATGATTAACGGAGAAAAATGGCTGAAGGACGGCCTGCAATGTAAGATCAAAATAGTTCCGTGTGAGAATTACAGACGCGAAATGTCGTATTCGCTTCCGGTGAAACCATCGCCGAATTTACCGAACGACCAGGCCATCAACCTTTATGCAAGCCTCTGTTTCTTTGAAGGGACGAACGTGAGCATCGGCCGCGGCACCGACAAACAATTCCAGATTTACGGCTCGCCCTATCTTACGACCAACCATTGGAGCTTTACGCCGATGCCGAACGAAGGGGCCAAAGATCCACCGAACAATGGGAAGATTTGCTGCGGCGAGGATTTGTCGCAGATTCCGAAAGTTAAAAAAATCGAACTGAAATGGTTATTGGAAGCCTATCATGAAACCGAACAGCCGGAGAAGTTCTTCAACTCTTATTTCACCAAACTTGCAGGAACCAAAAAACTGCAGCAGCAGATAGAAAGCGGCATGACAGAGGACGAAATCAGGGCAACCTGGAAAGACGGACTCGATAAATTCAGGGAAATGCGCAAAAAATATCTGATTTATCCTGATAGTTTTCTGGTCGTAAACAGCGACAAATAATTACAGCGGCAACCGTCTTTTCATTTCCTCCACAATATTAAACGCGGCGGGACAGATCGCTACATTCTGCAAAGTCAGGTTGGAGATCTGCTGAAATTTCTTTCGGTCGGTGTGTGGGAATTCGCGACACGCTTTTGGCCGGACTTCATAAATCATACACGCGTTCTCATGGTCGAGGAAAGTACACGGCACGCTTTGCAGCACATAATCATTGTCCTCATCAATACGCAAATGCTGGTCGATAAACTGTTGCGACTTTTGGCGGAAATGCTTTGAAATCCGTTCGATATCGGCTGTCGTAAAAAGCGGTCCGGTCGTCTTACAGCAATTGGCGCAGCTAAGGCAATCGGTTTTTTTGAATTCGCCATCGTGCAGTTCCTGCATTACATAATCCAGATCTTTGGGCGTCTTCTTTTTAAGCTTATCGAAATACTTTTTGTTTTCGTTATGCTTATCTTTGGCCAGCTTTGGCAGGTTTTTGAGGAGTTCCGTCATTTTCATATCCGATCGATCGAACGGCAAAATTACTCAAAACAACCCAACAAAAAACAAATCTTCAAACCAACTTCTGATGAAAGACCTTTTCGGAAAAGCCATATTGGATTACCAGACCAACAACTCGCCTGAAGATATTATCACCGAAACTTCCATTTCCGAAGCCGATGAAATGCCCGTTGCGTGGCTGTTCCGTTCCTATGGCGAAATGCCTGCGATTGAAAAAAAGGCTTTGCAGCTGGCGAAAGGTAAAACCCTCGATGTGGGTTGCGGCGCCGGAAGCCATAGTTTGTATCTGCAAAATGAGAGAGATCTCGAAGTAATTTCAATTGATATTTCTGAAAATGCCATTAAGGCGTGTGCATTGCGCGGACTGAAAAATGCACGGGTTCAGGATGTTTTAAATCTGGAAAACGAAAAGTTCGACACCATTTTGTTATTGATGAACGGCACAGGAATTTTCGGCCAACTCAAAAATGTCCCGGAATTTCTCCAAAAACTCAAATCGCTGCTCGCCGAAAATGGCCAGGTTCTGATTGACAGTTCGGATATCATTTATATGTTTGATGAAGATGACGATGGCGGAACCCGAGGCGAAGCCGAACTGAGCGAAGCTAAATGGGTTTCTTCCGAAACCGATTATTACGGCGAACTGACTTTTCATATTTCTTACAAAGGCGAAAACGAAAAGCCTTTCCCGTGGCTGTATCTCGACTTCAATACGTTGCAAAATGCTGCGCACGCCAACGGATTGCAATGTGAATTGTTGCTCGAAGGCGAACATTACGATTATCTCGCAAGACTATTTGTCTAATTTTCGAAAAATGGTAATGTTGTAATCTTTTTTGAATTATGGAAAAAACCTTTGGAGTAATTTTACGTTAATCAAATCAACAAAACCTATTAAACATGAAATTATTCAGACTCTCTTTATTGGCGACGATTTTCTTCTTTTTCGGATGTTCTTCCGACGACGATTCAACCGTTGAAAATGGCATCAACCATACCGCCAACTTACAGGCTACCGG
>DATHGE010000397.1:0-6538 GCA_035317805.1 Flavobacterium sp.
CAGCGCAACAACATCCGGACGTCCATTTTTGTAGATCCTGTTCCGGAAATGATCGAAGGCGCTAAAGAAACCGGAACCGAACGCATCGAATTGTACACCGAAGCTTTCGCGCACCAATACGGCCTCGGCCACAAAACCGGAATCGAATCTTATGTAAAGTCCGCAAAATTAGCCAACGAACTCAATCTCGGTATCAATGCCGGACACGACCTGAGCCTCGATAACATCCAATTCTTTAAGGAAAATATTCCCGGATTGCTCGAAGTTTCCATCGGCCACGCGCTGATTTCCAAAGCGATTTACCTCGGACTCGAAAATGTCGTCCAGATGTACCTGTATAAGCTGAAATAAAATAAGTTGGGCGTGACCACAAGGGTCGCGCTATCCGCTGCAATCTGTCATTGCGAGCGAAGCGCGGCAATCTCGCAATTCCAGGATTTCCGCTTCTATCGCTCACGCAAATCAAGGACAAAGAATATAAATCCGCGTTCATCCGCGTAAATCCTTTTAAAATCCGCGTTCCATACACAATCCAAATCTCAATCCAATGACATTATATTCAAAAATAGAAGGCGACGGCAAGCCATTGCTCATCCTTCACGGCTATCTCGGCATGTCCGACAACTGGAAAACCTTATCCACGCAATACGCCGCGCAGGGATTCCAGGTACATGCACTCGATTTACGCAACCATGGCCGCAGTTTCCACTCCGAAGAATTCACCTATCCTGCCATGGTCCGGGACATTTTCAATTATTGCACCGAATACAAGCTCGACACAATCGACCTGATCGGGCATTCTATGGGCGGGAAAGTCGGGATGTTCTTTGCGATGACGCATCCGGAGAAACTTGAAAAACTCATCATCGCCGACATCGCGCCGCGGTATTACAGTCCACACCACCAGGATATTATGGCTGCGCTGAACGCCGTCGATTTCTCCAAAAAACCATCGCGTTCAGATGTAGACGACATCATGTTGCAATACGTCCCCGATTTCGGCACGCGTCAATTCCTGATGAAAAATTTATATTGGGTCGAGCCGGGCCAACTCGGTTTCCGCTTCAACCTTGACGTATTCAAAAGGAAACTTGACAATATCGGCGAGGCTTTACCGCCGGATTCCGTTTATGAAAAACCGACATTATTTCTGCGTGGTGAAAATTCGGGCTATATCGCCGATGAGGATTTGCAGGATATCGCGCGGCATTTCCCCAATTCAAAAGTGGAAACGATTTCGAATGCCGGACATTGGCTGCATGCCGAAAATCCAAAGGAATTTTTCGAAAAGACAATCGCTTTTCTCAAATAATTAAAAAAGCCCTTTCCAAAATCTGGAAAGGGCTTTTTTATTAAACTTGAATATCTAGTTTTTTACAATTTTGAGTGTGAATGAAGTTCCGTTATCGGCAATGATTTTTGCGAAATAGACTCCGTTTTGGAAAGTCGACAAATTTAAAGTGACTTCGTTTAAGCTGTTGAAACTTTCAGTTTTCACTACTTTTCCACTCAAATCGAAAACCAAAACCGAATTGATTTCAGCGCCTGACAATTTCACCAATCCGGTTGTAGGGTTTGGAACGGCAGTGAATTTCGCTTTTGCGGCAAATCCATCATTTTTAAGCAATCTGTTCAGCGGATCTGTCAGCCTGAAAAATCTTTGTTCGCTCTCGCCAAGATAGTTGCCGACACAGAAACCGACCATACCGCTTTTAAATTCTACAGCATGCGGCTCTACTGGAGCATCGTCAACAGTATTGAGATCCTGCCATGTCATGCCTCCGTCGGTTGAATAACTGGAGCCTCTTGTTTCAGTATCAATATCCGATCCCCATGAAAAATAGGTGTTGTTGGTTTCAGGAACAAAAACAACGTCGCGGTTGCGGATAACGCCTGTAGTGGACATGTCAGGATTCCACGTAGCACCGCCGTCTGAAGTGCGATAGAATTGCCAATCGTTCGAAATCAATAAACCATCGTTTTGGTTTTTAAACGAAAAGCTGCCTGATACAAACGCAGACGCAAAATCTGCTATCGGACCCTGACTTACCGTCCAATTCACACCCATGTCATTTGATTTGTAAATGCGGCCGAAGTTGGTGCCAAACCACATTGCATTCCCACGGGTTTCGAAATACAGCGAATATCCATATTCATTTTGGAGTGGTGCCGGAATGTTGGCCTCCGGAATTCTGGTCCAGTGGGCGCCAGCATCCGAAGTGGTGTAAATTTCAAAATAGCCGCTTTCAGGATCGCCAGCGGTAATCCCGTGGCTCGCATCCCAAAAATGAATGAAATTTGGAAATGAAGTGATTCCGTCGAATGCTGCTGTAGGCTGTTCTGTCCAGGTTGCACCTGAATCATGGGTTACATATACGCCTCCATCTGCGCCCGCCGCCGCAACAAAAGCGGTAACGTAAACGGTTGTTTCTGAAACGGCAAACATAGAGCTGACGCTCAAAATGCTGTTTCCAAGATCGATGTTTCCTTCTGTCCATGTGACGCCGCCATCAACGGAGCGGCTCCACGCTGTGGTGTATTGGAGATTGACCGGATCAAAATGACCCCCGCTGACCCAAACAACATTCGCATCGGCAATTGCGATCTGCGACACGGGAAATTCAGCATTCGATGCAAAAGGTGCCACTTCAGTCCAAAAATTCTGGGCCTGTAAGCTGATGGAAGTTATAAATAAAAATAAGAGTAATGATTTTTTCATAAGCTTAGTAACGAGGTGGTAAGCTATAAAAGTAATGAAAACATTCGCTTAAAGCTAAGCCAAGTCAAAATTTCAGGAGGCAGGATCAGGATTGCCACAAGTTGATCGCTCAAAAGGTCCTGCGGCAACTTACCGCAATTATTTTTTGCAAGGTTCAGGATAAAAAGTTATATTTGTTTGGCTGTCTGTGTTGACCCTTAAGGGTTGTAGTTATTTTTAGCAATATCAGGGAAGTGCCATAAGCAGAGATAGTGTATGGATAGTGTATAGATAAAGCATAGATACAGTATGGATAGTGTATGCGGAGTGTATCAGAGAGTATGCAGACATCCTGAAAATTCGATTATCTCAGGCCAGTTTTTTGTGCTTCCTGTCTGATACACACTCACGATTTCTCCGCCTTATAGCATACCCGACATGCACATTTTTCCCAATTTAGTTACTTTCATCCAAATTTTAAAATCATGAATCTTATCATCAGAATTTTAGTCACTGCGGTCCTGGTTATGGTGATCGCCCATTTTATGCCGGGCGTTACGGTAGCCACTTTTGGCACTTCGGTTATCGTTGCGATTGTGCTCGGATTGCTTAATATTTTTGTAAAGCCGATCCTGGTGCTGCTCACCTTACCCGTAACCATTCTTACACTCGGGTTGTTTTTGCTCGTCATCAATGCGCTGATCATTTCATTGTGTGCCAAAATTGTCGACGGTTTCCGTATTGAGACTTTCCTGACCGCCGTCATATTCAGCATTATCCTGTCTGTTTTGCAATCGGTACTGTTTTCACTTACAGACGAGAAGAAATAATCCCCGCGCTGCCATACAATAGGTTAAAAACTTGGTTGGGTTGTAAAAATGTTATAATTTTGCAACCCAATTTTAGTATGTAAAACAATGAATATTACAAGAAAAAATACAGACAACCTCAATGCGGTCATTACGGTTGAAGTTTCCAAAGCCGATTATGCGCCACAAGTTGACAAAGTGTTAAAGAACTACCTGAAAAGCGCCAGCATTCCGGGTTTCAGAAAAGGAGCGGTTCCGATGAGCCTGATCCAGAAACAATACGGGAAAACGGTTTTGCTTGAAGAAGTGAATAAAGTATTGCAGGAAAACCTGAACAAATACCTGCAGCAGGAAAAATTGGATATCCTTGGAAATCCGCTGCCAAAAATCGCCGAAGATTTCAATTGGGATTCGGAAGATTATAAATTTGAATTCGAATTGGGCCTGACGCCTTCTTTCGATATCGATCTGGATGTCGTAAAAAACCTCACGCAATACAAAATTGTTGCCGATGACCAGATGCTCGAAGACCAGGTTTTAAGAATCAGGAAGCAATACGGTAAAATGATTGCGAAAGATACTGTTGAAAAAGGCGATGACATTTCCGGAACCTTCATCAATGAAGAAAAAGGAATCGACAGCCCGGCCCAAATCACGCTCGATATTTTCAAAGACAAGAAAGCCGGAGATAAATTTATCGGAAAAAAAGTGGGCGATATTGTAACCCTGAGTACAAAAGGGCTTTTCGATGACGACCACAAACTGATGGATTACCTGAAATTGGGGCATGATGATGTTCACGGACTGGATATCAACGTCGATTTCAAGATTGAGGAAATCACGATGAGCGAACCGGCAGAACTGACGCAGGAATTGTTTGATAAATTGTTTGGTGAAGGCAATGTGACTTCTGTAGAAGAGATCAAAGCGAAAATCAAGGAAGATGCCGAGAAGCAATTCGCAACTCAGGCCGACCAGAAATTCCTGAATGACGTAACCGAATCGTTGCTGACCAATACCAAATTTGAGCTTCCATCCGAATTCCTCAAAAAATGGATCCGTACCGCCGGCGAAACGCCATTGACGAAAGAGCAGGCGGAAGCCGAATACGCAAGGTCGGAAAACGGATTGCGCTACCAATTGATCGAAGGCAAAATCATGAGCCAGAACCACCTGCAGATCACTTTTGAGGATCTGAAATCCTACACCGCCGAAGTGATTAAGAAACAGATGGCGCAATTCGGACAAATGAACCCGACAGAAGCCGATGTTGACGGAATCGTGGCACGCGTGCTTTCCAACCAGGAAGAAGTAAAAAGACTGTCCGATCAAGTGATGAGCGAGAAAATGCTGAACCTTTTCAAGGATAAAATAAAAGCCAAGACGAAAGAGGTTTCATACCAGGATTTCATCGCGGCGTCCTACGGAGAGTAGTTTTTAAAAAATAATTCCTATATTTATGGCGTCAAAAGCAATTTTGGCGCTGTTCTTTTAAAAAAAGCTAAAAAAATACCATATACTGCTATGAACTACGGTAAAGAATTTAAAAAATTTGCTACAAAACACCAGGGCGTAAATGCGATGTACTATGATAAAATAGTAGGCGCCATGACACCAACAGGAATGACTCCATACATTATCGAAGAAAGACAACTCAACATTTCACAGCTTGATGTTTTTTCACGTTTGATGATGGACAGGATTATCTTCCTCGGAACAGGAATAGACGACCAGATCGCAAACATCGTACAGGCACAATTGCTGTTCCTTGAAAGCGCCGATGCGTCTAAAGACATCCAGATTTACATCAATTCACCGGGCGGAAGCGTTTACGCAGGCCTCGGAATTTACGATACCATGCAATACATCAAACCAGACGTGGCAACGATCTGCACCGGAATGGCGGCTTCTATGGGCGCTGTCCTATTGTGTGCCGGAGCAGCCGGAAAACGTTCGGCATTGCCGCATTCAAGGGTAATGATTCACCAGCCTTCTGGCGGCGCACAAGGCGTTACAACGGACATGGAAATCAATTTGCGTGAAATGCTGAAACTGAAGGAAGAATTGTATAAGATTATCGCGAACCATTCGGGACAATCTTACGACAGGGTCCACAAAGACAGCGAGCGTGATTATTGGATGATAGCTGACGAAGCGAAGGAGTACGGAATGATCGATGAAGTTTTAAGAAGAAGCTAAATTAGTCTGAAATCTAAAGTCTAAAGCCTGAAAGTAGTTTACTTTCGGCTTCCGGCTTTCAACTTTCGACTCAAACAAAAAATTATGGCTAAAGAAATATTGGATTGCTCGTTTTGCGGAAGGAAAAAGCCCGAAACCAATCTGCTCATCGCCGGTATCAATGCACACATCTGTGACAAATGTATTGAACAGGCACACGGAATCGTCCTTGAGGAATTAAAAACCAACGGGAATTCCAAACTGGTTGCCGATCTGATCCTAAAGAAACCTAAAGAAATCAGGGCTTTTTTAGACCAATATGTCATCGGACAGGACCAGACCAAAAAAGTCATGGCCGTCGCCGTTTACAACCACTACAAACGTTTGATGCAACAGCAACTCAACGACGATGTTGAAATCGAAAAAAGCAACATCATCATGGTAGGCCAAACCGGAACCGGAAAGACTTTGGTGGCAAAAACCATCGCAAAGATGCTCGACGTTCCATTGGCAATCGTTGATGCGACTGTTCTTACCGAAGCGGGTTATGTGGGTGAAGATGTAGAAAGCATCCTTACCAGATTGCTCCAGGCTGCCGATTATGACGTAACCAAAGCCGAACGCGGCATCGTTTTCATTGACGAGATTGATAAAATCGCCCGTAAAAGCGACAACCCTTCCATCACGCGTGATGTTTCGGGAGAAGGCGTTCAGCAGGCTTTACTGAAATTACTGGAAGGGACGGTTGTAAATGTTCCGCCAAAAGGAGGCAGGAAACACCCGGACCAGAAATTTGTTGAAGTCAATACCAAAGATATTCTATTTATCGCAGGTGGCGCTTTCGACGGTATCG
>DATHGE010000398.1:0-3358 GCA_035317805.1 Flavobacterium sp.
TAAGCCAGTAATGTTCGATCGTTCCGACCATAAAAAAACTGCAACACTAAAACAGCATTGCAGTCCGTTAACCTTCAGATTCCGAGGTTATTCTTTAAGCACTTTGAAAATTTTAGAATAGCTGCTGCTTTTTAAAGTGACGATGTAATTTCCTTTTGGGAGATTAAAATCAATCCCATTCATACCTGCCTTAATGTCCATCGTTTTTGATTGCACCAGTTTTCCATCCATCGCGTTAACAACCATTTCGTAGTTTCCGGGAAACTGGCCTTTCGAAAAAAGCTGCAGTTTTCCGTTCCGTTCCGGATTGACGATCTGGAATTCCTGCGCCTGATCGGTTCCAAACTGATGTGTAGACAATAATTGCGCGGCCTGAACCGCCGCAAAGGCATTCGCACGCCCGTAACCCATGTATTGATCATATCCTGCAATGTCTTCGGCCGGATCGCCCACCTGATCCTGAGCCGTATTTTCAATAATCGTCCTGACCTGCGATGGCGAAAGTTCGGGGTTTATCGCTAAAACCAAAGAGGCGATTCCGGCCACAAGCGGTGTTGCCTGTGAGGTTCCGCCCCAATAACTCGACGAGCTCGTATCACTTGTATTGGAAAGTCCGTAAATATAATTTCCCGGCGCAACCACATTCAGGTGCGTGCCATAATTACTGCCGCTGCTGGCATCCCAGAAAAACGGCGCAGTCCTGTGGTCATCCGGGTTGGTAGAGCCAACCGCAATGACATTGTCATATGTCGCCGAATAGGCCGCCGGATAATAGGCGACATTATTATTGAAATTCATCATACAGGCCACAAAAATCATATTATGCGTGTCGGCATAAGCTACCGCATTTTGCATGGTTGCCGTAGCGCCACCGCCAATCGACATGCTAAAAACCTTCGCGCCATGGTCGGCTGCATAGTAGACCGAGCTGGCCATGTTTGCGGTCGTTGCCGAATTGTCTGCTCCCAAAACTTTCAGCACCATGACTTTGCTGTTCCAGTTGGCACCTGTAAATAAAGAGTTGTTGTTGGAAATCGCGCCGATAATCCCGGCTACATTCGTACCGTGCCCCAAATCATCGGTCGGATTATTGTCATTGTTTCTGTAGTCCCATCCGTTAACGTCATCAATCAGGCCATTGCCATCGTCATCTACCCCGTTTAACGTCTCGGCGGTATTGGTCCAGATTCTTGCGGCAATATCCGGATGGTTCATTTTTAGCCCGCTGTCGGAAACCGCAATAACCATGTTTGGATCGCCGGTCTGAATATCCCACGCCAGTTCCATATCCACATCCGAATCTATCGCGACTGTCCCGATTCCGGTCATTGTCCCGTCATTGTATAAACCCCATTGCTTGTTGAAACGGGTATCATTCGGAATGATTTCACCAGCCACTTTTTGTCCACCGCCCTGTGCAATATAATCAGGTTCGGCATATTCGAACAGTCCAAGGTTTTTATACTGCCCGGCAATCGCGCCAACAGCCTGATTGTTTTGAAAGACAAGCAGGAATGTATGCGTTTTGGGATATTGCCCGATCTGATCTATGGAAACGATTCCTAAAGTTTCATTGAGTGCGTCCAGAGAAGTAATGCCAAATTTCTTTGCATCCAGATTGATCTCCGACTGCGCATATTGGTATTCCGTTAGTTTTACGATCAGGTGATTTTCCACAAAACGCGACGTCTGTTGTGAAAATGCAGCATGGAATACAATCAAAAATAAAAAAGTAATGGTTGTTCTCATAGTGTTAGCATTTAGTTGAAGTAAACTTTTTCGATATTCCGAAGCATTAGCGGTTCCAAACCATAATGCTGATTTTAAAACATAAAAGCGCCAATCATAACAACTGGCGCTCTTTGATGTATTTTTACTGAATGGTTAATCGTGGTTTTCGATCTGCTTGTAGGCGTCGATCACTTTCTTAACCAATCGGTGGCGCACAATGTCTTTATCGTCGAGATAGATAATCCCGATACCGTCGATATCCTTTAGAACCAGGATTGCTTCTTTGAGACCTGAAATAGTCCTTCTCGGCAAATCGACCTGGCCCGGATCACCCGTAATCATGAACTTGGCATTTTTTCCCATACGCGTCAGGAACATTTTCATCTGCGAATGCGTCGTATTCTGCGCTTCATCAAGGATGACGAAAGCGTTGTCCAATGTTCGTCCGCGCATAAACGCCAGCGGCGCAATCTGTATGATTCCTTTTAAGATATAATCTTCCAAAGTCTGCGGCGGCAGCATATCGCGCAAAGCATCATACAACGGCTGCATATACGGATCGAGTTTTTCCTTCATATCGCCTGGAAGGAAACCGAGATTCTCGCCAGCCTCGACTGCCGGACGTGTTAAAATAATCCGTTTGACCTGTTTCTCTTTCAAAGCTTTGACCGCCAGCGCAACCCCGGTATAGGTTTTTCCTGTTCCGGCCGGGCCGACAGCAAAAACCATATCGTGCTTGTAAATGTTGTCGACGAGCAATTGCTGGTTCGGCGTCATCGCCTTGATGATTTTCCCGCCGATGCCGTGCACCAGGATCTTATCGGAATCCGGCATGCGCTGTTCTTCCTGCACGTTGCTTGAGATCACGCGTTCAATCACATTGTCGTCAATGCGTTGGTAGCGCGTGAAATGCTGCATCAATCGGTTGAATCTTACCTCGAATTCATCAAGCACTTCCTTTTCGCCAAAAGCCTTTATGGTAGTGCCTCGCGCAACGATTTTGAGTTTGGGATAATACTTTTTGATAGTTTCCAGATGGCTATCCTGAGCACCCCAGAAATCTTTCGGGGCAATATCGTTGAGTTCAATAATTCTTTCGTTCAAAAGGCTTCGTATTTAATTAGAAAATTTAGCTATATAATTATTAGCTTTGCATTCAAATTTAATGATTTTTAAAGACGACGGTCTATTTATTTATAAACAATTTTATGTCAATAATTACCCTTACGACCGACTACGGATTAAAAGACCATTTTGTGGGTTCTTTAAAAGGGAAAATCTTATCAGAATATCCGGATGCCAGCATTGTAGATATCTCACACGGTGTCGACCTGTTCAATACCGCCGAAGCGAGCTATATTATCGGTGCGTCTTACAACAGTTTCCCGAAAGGAACCGTCCATTTAATTGGTGTCGATGCCGAACTGAACAAGGAAAACCAGCACATCGCCGTGCAATGGAACGACCACTTTTTCATCTGTGCCGACAACGGAATCCTGAGTATGCTAATGCAGAAAATCGTTCCGCAGAAAATGGTCGCCATCAATATTCACGACCGATTGCCGAATGACGCCACCGATCTTGACGTGTTTGTAAAAGTCGCCTGCCATGTGGCCAAAGGCGGTTT
>DATHGE010000399.1:0-2045 GCA_035317805.1 Flavobacterium sp.
CCAGATGATTGGGCGCGGATCGAGGAAGCTTCCGGGCAAGGATAAATTTGCGGTGATCGACCTTGGGAATAATGCCGCGCGTTTCGGACTGTGGAATTCGCCGGTCGACTGGCAGCACATTTTCAAATCGCCCGAATTTTACCTCGAAAACCTTCGCGACGATGCGGAGATTGAATTGCATTTCAAATACAACATGCCGCCCGAACTGCGCGCCAGGTTTGCCAATACTGATATCGTTACTTTTGACATCGACGAAGAGCATAAAAAAGTCATTTCGCAAAACCTTCGCTCGAAGGTAGTCATCGAAAAATCGTTGGAGCAGCACGCTTCGATGTGTATCGATAATTCGGAAGAATTGTATGACGCCAAATTATTGGCAAAAGAACTCCATGCCGACATCGAATGCCGCATGAAAAGATATGCCAGCTGCCTGAGCCATTGCAGCAAAAACTACAGGGAATGGCTGATCGAAGATTACAAGCTAAAATTAATTTTACTGATCGGTAAAAAATTCCGCGAAAAGCACTTTTAACCTCACGGTCATTTTCGCGCAACTCGATGAAATACATCATTTTATCGGTGTACTTAACTAATTTTTTTTAACATTTTTTTTGTCGGAACTGATATTCAGCGAAATTGTGTATTTCGTCGATATTATGAGTATCTACAACAGATTTCAGCGTTTTTTTTTCCGTATTAAAATCATTGAAAATATCTTTGTCAAGGAAATAAACTTTAAAAAGGGTAAGATTTCAATTTTTAAAGCCACTATTTAGTCTGTAAAAAAAGAGTGTGAATGCCATGCTTTTTTTGAATACCACCACACTAAATAATTTTGATAAACGAGGTTTTGATTTTATTTATTAAAACTATTTAAAAGTGTAAATGTTAGGATTATGGAAAAGAAATACGATGTAATGTTAATTTTAGAGGGAACGTACCCTTTTAACGGCGGAGGTGTTTCAACCTGGGCGCACATGTTGTGCAATAAAGTAAAAAATGTAAATTATACGCTTTATTCTATCAACGGCGATTTTGAATCAAAATCAAAATATCCGCTAAGCGATAACGTTAAGAACATAATTCAGGTTCCATTGTGGTCTCCGCTCGAGCCACAGGAAATATTGAGTTACGGGAAAAAATTCTACAAAACCGTAAACCGCAAGGAACAGGATGACGATTCAGAGGTTGTTGCCAGATTCCTGCCTGTTTTCCGCAAATTAATCACAAACATTTATACTGAGAATACTGATGTTGAGGAAATGGACGATGTCATTTTTGACATGTGGTCATTTTTCCAGAAACACGACTATAAAAAAACAATGAGAAGCAAAGCAGTCTGGAAAACATTCTGCGAAATGGTTTCTGAAATCATTAAAAGAGACAACCACTACGATGCGACAATGTATGATCTGACTGTCGGAATGAGATGGATATACCGTTTCCTGATTCCGCTTTCGATCAATGTCCCTAAAGCGGATATTTCACATTTGACCTTATCCGGTTTCCCGGTGATTCCTGCTTTGGTATTGAAATACAAATACGGAACGCCGATCGTTGCCACTGAGCACGGTGTTTTCATCCGTGAGCGCCTGATTGCGATCAACTCTTCGGAATATTCTTTCTTCCTGAAAAACCTGTTGATCAGGTTCTCAGAAGCGATTACCAGACTCGTTTATTATAAGGCCGATATCATTCTTTCCGTGAACAAGTTCAATATGTCATGGGAAAAGAAATACGGTGCCAACCCAAATAAGATCGACGTTATTTATAACGGAATCGACCACGAACTTTTTGTCCCGGCCGCAAAACCTGCACATTTGGAAAATATCCCGACTGTCGTTGCCGCTGCAAGGATTTTCGAATTGAAGGATATTCTGACCATGATCCGTTCATGCGAAGTCGTAAAGAGAACCATTCCGAATGTGAAATACCTGGTTTACGGGGATAAAGACGCCGTTCCGGAATATACAAAGGAATGTATGAACCTCATTAAGGAACTGGGTCTGGAAAACAATTTCACTCTTGCGGGTTACCACGACAAG
>DATHGE010000400.1:0-9943 GCA_035317805.1 Flavobacterium sp.
GCGATTCCAATTTTGAAGGTTTGAAGAAAGCCTATGCGAACGGACTCGAATTGCGTGGCAAGACTTTGGGAATCATCGGTTTTGGAAGGATTGGCCGTGCGGTTGCGAAAATCGGTTTGGGTATGGGCATGCGCGTTTTGGCTTCGGATAAATTTGTAGGAAACGCTGAAATCAAGGTCGATTTTTACAACGGTCAGTTTATCAATGTAGACATCAAGACCGAGCCGATGGAAGATATTTTCAGGCATTCTGATTTTATTACGCTGCATGTTCCGGCGCAGGACGGTTATGTGATTGGTGCGGATGAGATCGATGCGATGAAAGACAATGTCGGAATTATCAATTGCTCCCGCGGCGGTGTCATTGACGAAGTTGCTTTGGTGGAAGCCTTGGATAGCGGGAAAGTATTGTTTGCCGGGCTCGATGTTTTTGAAGAAGAGCCGACACCGGCCGTAAAAGTGCTGATGCACCCGAATATCTCACTGACGCCGCATATCGGCGCGGCAACATTGGAAGCGCAGGACCGCATTGGAACCGAACTCGCCGAACAGATTATCAGCCTGCTGAAATCAGAAAAATAATAAACCAGGTGCCCGGATCGAATAGCAATTTTTATTATATTTGGTATTCAAATCCTAAAATAAACGCTTATGTTCGAACAACTTACAGCACTGGTACAGCATTATGGACATGAGGCTGTCGTAAAAAATGACGCCGTTCCGAATGAGCAGAACGAAGCGGTACTCGACGAAGCCAATAGCTCTATTTTTTCAGGATTGCAGCAAATGGCCTCCGGCGACAATATGTCGCAACTTGCGGGATTACTGAACGGAAGCAGTCCGATTGATTCTTCCAATCCTGTGGTCCAGCAGTTGACGCAGCAGCTTACCGGAAATCTGGGTGAGAAATTCGGTCTCGACAGTGATGCAGCCGCGGGGATTTCAGATAATCTAATCCCAAAAGTCCTGGGTTCGTTGGTCGGCAAAGCCAAAGATCCGAATGACAGCAGTTTCCAGGTTTCTGATTTGGTCAATGCGGTTTCGGGAGGAAACGGAAGTTCTGGTTTGATGGATGCGGTTTCCAAATACGGCGGGCAATTTGGCCTGGACCAGAATGAGGATGGAAAAGTGGATATGAGTGATGCGATGGCGGCGGTTTCCAAGAAAGGCGGAATCGGCGGACTATTGGGGAAACTTTTTGGACGATAATTATACATAATGTATTTAAAAACCGGCGATTCGTCCGGTTTTTTTATGTTAAAAAGTATTGATTTTAAAGGCTTTGGGTTTAGTTTTTATAACTTTATGGAAATTATGATGCCATGAGAAATTTTGTTTTAGCCTTTGCTGTGATCGCCATTATTATTGGCTGCAGCGCGACAAAATCGACCGTTCAGAATTTAGACAAGAAAGAAGTCGCCAAAAATGATACGGTCAGAATCGCCAATGATTCGCTGGAATACGAAGTGATTATCATCGATCCCGGATTCAGTACCTGGCTCGTGAGCGTGGCCAAACCGCGGAATTATTATTCGCTCACCTCGATGGAGATTAAAAATACGCTTTGGGTCAGCGAATGGAACCGCCGTGTCCTTGAGCCACATCGATACGATCCGAACCTTTATGAGATGCGGATCGATTACGATTCAAACATCCATTACGGCTATGAAGTGAATTACCTGATCTATAATTATTTTCTTTATTTCCAACAGCAATACAGGCAGAAACTATAAAACCAACTTCTTATATTTGCAGCACCCGAGGCCGATGCGAAAGCTAAGGCCGAACGGAACGAGGTTAAATTCAAAGAGAGAATGCAGAAATTAAAACAGCGTTGGGGCATCACGTCCAATTTCCAGTTGGTCGTTATTTTTATCGTGTTTGCGATAAACGGTTCCGCTTCCGCTAAAATCGGGCTGTTCCTGATGAAATGCATCGGATTCACAAAGGAAAATCTACATGCTTTTCTTTACTACTTCATCATGACCATTTTGATATTGCCAATTTATCCGGTGCTCATTATGGGCGTGGGATGGCTTTTCGGCCAATCGGAATTCTTCGTTAAATTTGGGAAAAAGATGCTCAACCGGTTGAGTTTCGGCCTGCTGTTCAAATAAATCAGGACACTTCCTGCGGCTGCTTTTTGAGCAGGTAATTGTAAATCCACATCATGGTAAACGACGGAATGAAATCCGTAAACGGGATAATCTCTTCAAGGAAAGCAAATCCGCCTGCAATTTTACCCGGTATGCCTTTGTACATTTTCGCCATCAGGTAAGCGGCTATCGGCGCCCAGATCACATCGCTGAATTCACCGATACCGATAACCGTAAAAGACAGCATGCCGATACCGTCAAACAGCAAACCCAGAAAAAGGTTTTTCATTTTCTCCCGGGAATAATCGGATGGTATCTCGTTACCTAAAAGCATGGTTTATTGTTTGAGTTTTTCCTTGAATTTTTCGCGCACTTTTTCCACTTTCGGTGTAATCACATAAGCACAATACCCTGCATCTTTATTGCGGCTGTAGTAATTCTGGTGGTAATCTTCAGCTACATAAAAAGTAGTTGCGGCCGAGAGTTTGGTCACTACCTTTTTGCCATACGTATTGGCTTCGGTGAGCTGGGCGATATAATCTTCGGCCAGTTGTTTTTGTGTCTCATTGTGGTAAAAGATCTCGCTGCGGTATTGCGTGCCAAAATCGTTACCCTGGCGGTTGATCGTTGTCGGGTCGTGTGTGGCGAAGAAAATCCGGAGCAGTTCTTCATAGGATAATTTTTGGGGATCGAAGGTAATTTCGATGGCCTCGGCATGTCCGGTTTCGCCGGTGCATATCTCTTTGTAAGTTGGATTGATGGTGCGGCCACCGATGTAACCTGATTTGACCGATTGTACACCGTCGAGTTCTAAAAAAACGGCTTCTGTACACCAGAAGCAGCCACCGGCAAAAGTCGCCGTTTCCATTGCATGATCTGAATTCATTTTTACGTGGATTTGAATTGAACCCAAATTTAGCCATTAATCAAACGGTATAAAATGGCGTTAACGAAACTTTATCACAGAAACCAAAGGCAAAGATTTAAACCTATCCAAAATGTTTGTTTCTTTGTAAAAATTGTTTCCACAATGATCCAGGCGAAAAATATCAATAAATATTACGACCAGCTACAGGTGCTCAAAGGCGTCGACCTGCACATCCAAAAAGGTGAGATTGTTTCGATTGTCGGCGCTTCCGGAGCCGGGAAAACCACGTTGCTGCAGATTCTCGGTACGCTCGACAAACCGAGTATGCACAACGATATGCAGCTACTCATCAATGACGAGGATGTGCTGAAGATGAACGACAGGAACCTGTCGAAATTCAGGAACGGGAACCTCGGGTTTATTTTTCAGTTCCACCAACTTTTGCCTGAATTTACGGCTTTGGAAAACGTCTGCATTCCGGCGTTCATTGCCAATAAATCCAAATCGGAAACCGAAACCGAGGCCAAAAGATTATTGGATTACCTTGGACTTTCGCACAGGATGGACCACAAGCCAAGCGAACTTTCAGGCGGCGAGCAGCAACGCGTTGCCGTAGCCAGGGCGTTGATCAACAAGCCGGCGATTATTTTTGCCGATGAGCCTTCGGGGAATCTCGATACGGCGTCGGCGGAGAACCTGCACCAGCTGTTCTTTAAATTGCGCGACGAGTTCGGGCAGACGTTCGTAATCGTGACGCACAATGAGGAATTGGCGAATATGGCCGACCGCAAGCTCGTGATGGTGGACGGATTGATCAGCAACAACTAAATTTTCTTAATAGTATTAATGCCCTAGCCCCGATTGAAGCGAAAATCCTTTTTGAGGTTGTCATTGCGAGCGAAAGCGAAGCAATCAACCGAAAAAAGATTGCAGCGGAAAGCGGGACCCGAGCTCCTAAAAAAGAGCGAACGGGCGAAGCAAAAAGCTCCTGAAAATGAACTTCCAAGAACTCCAATCTTTTCTCGACGAGAAAGCCGCGCTTTACAACAACCCGAATTTTATCGAGAGCGACCCGATACAGATTCCACATCTCTTTTCGCAAAAGGAAGACATCGAGATTGCGGGATTTTTGAGTGCGACGATTGCATGGGGAAACCGCAAGATGATTATCCAAAACGCGCATAAAATGATGGTCATCATGGGCCATTCGCCGTATGATTTTGTGATGTCGCATTCGGAAAATGATTTGGAAAGGCTTGAGAATTTTGTGCACCGTACCTTTAACGGTGGCGATTTTTCGACTTTTATGAAAGGGCTGAAACACATTTATCAAAACCATGGCGGACCTGAAAAAGTATTCACCGATAACCAAGGAACGGATAGTTTACAGCCGAGCATTTCTGAATTCAAACGCCTGTTTTTTGAGATCGAACACCAGAGCCGCACGCAAAAGCACATTTCGGACCCGATGAACAATTCGGCCGCCAAACGCATCAACATGTTCCTGCGCTGGATGGTTCGAAAAGACAACAAAGGCGTCGATCTGGGCATCTGGAAAGGAATTTCGCCTTCGCTCTTGTCTTGCCCGCTTGATGTGCATTCGGGGAATGTGGCGCGCAAACTGGGCTTGCTGACACGGACGCAAAACGACGGGAAAGCTTTGGCGGAGCTCGATTCGCAATTGCGCCGTTTCGACGCAGCCGATCCGGTGAAATATGATTTTGCGCTGTTCGGATTGGGCGTTTTTGAGAAATTCTAGCCCGATATCTTATGGAGCCATTCCATTGTCACCGGCTTGGAGACGAAGCTCCTGACGGTGGAGTATTCTTTGGACTTTTCGATTTCCTTCGGATCGATTGAAGAAGAAATGATGTAGATTTTGAGTTCATCCTTAAACGGTAGCTTTTCGACTTCATCGAGGAATTGCCAGCCATCAAGGATCGGCATATTGAGGTCGAGAAAAATCAGTTCGGGCAATTTTGCATTTGCAGCATGTTGGACCGTGAGTAATTCTATCGCCTCCGATCCGTTCCTTACATCGATAATGTCATGGAAACGCTTTGTTTTCTGCAGCAATTTTTTGAGCACAAAAACAAAGATATCGTCATCGTCAATAATATATATTTGGCTGATCTGCTGCATTAGAGAACGACCTTAAACGTTGACCCTTTACCCATTTCACTTTCCACTTCTATCGTTCCGCCCAATGCTTCCACATGGTTTCTGGTCATGAAAAGGCCGAGCCCGACCGCGTCGTTATTGCCGTGAAAGGTTTTATACATCCCGAAAATCTTATTCTTGTTTTTATGCAGGTCGATCCCGACGCCGTTGTCACTGACAAGGATTACGGTTTTGGAATTGGTTCTTTTCGCAGTAATTTCAATCACCGGGTTGCGCTCGGGTGATTTGTATTTGATCGCATTCGTAATCAGGTTGAACATGATGCTTTCAAAATACGAAGGGATGGTCCTGATTTCCATACCTTCGGGTAACGCAATCTTAATGGTGGCGTGTTCCTTTTTGATAATGCCGTTAACGCCCAATAAGGTTTTCTCGATTTCGGATTTGAGATTCAGTTTCACCTTGCTCTCTTTAGACCCGAGTTGGATACTGATCGTTTCATTAAGGTAATGGATCGTATCCGAAAGCTTGTTGTTGCTTTCCTTGAGCAGTTGGAAATATTCGCGCTTCTCCTCGAGGATTTCCGTGTCGTCGATCAGGTCGATGATCATCGACATATTGCTGGTATTCGAACGGATGTTGTGCGAAATGATATAGGTGAAATCGAGCAGTTTCTCGTTGAGTTTTTTGGAGATGGCATACAGTTTCTCAATCTCAAGTTCGGCCATCCGGCGTTTGCATTGTTCGACGAGCAACGTCATGATATCGCCCAATGCACGGGCAAAAGCCAAATCGGAAGCGCTCCATGTTCTGGGATCGTCGCGGTGTTCGCAGCACAGCACGCCAATCAATACGCCGTTTTCGCGGATTGGCAGGTCGAGCATGTCGGTTATTCCATGTGGAATGAGGTATAAATCTTTGAGTTCCTTCGTATATTCGTTGGTCAGCACATCATCGGCGACAATAGCGATGCCTTCTTTTAAAGCCTTGAAATAATTGGGAAGCGCGCATGCAGGCAAATCTTTTTCGATGGAATGCTTTCCGCTGACGCTGTCGAATAAGTTTTGGCAGATGAGCCGGTCTTCTGCAATTCTCCAAAAACTGGCGCGGTCAATGTAAAGCCCTTTTGCCGCGGTTTCGGTAATGACTTCGTAAACATTCCTGGCAGAATGGTAATCATTTATAGACGATCTGTACAGCGTTGCCAGCAAATCAAAATGCTGCTGCGTGAATAATAAATTGTTGCTTATTTTACCTTGCCGCATGGTATTGATTTTAGCTGGTTCTATATTTTACCGAAAATTAATGATTTTATCCGCAATTCCATACTACAAAATGAAATAATCTATAAATTTTAAGATATTTCTTGTTATATGTACAAATATTTTAAAACTAAAATGACATATTCGCTAAATATTTAGCTGAATCTTGATGTATTACTTCCAAAATATCAAAGCGATTAAATGCGTACCTTTGCACAAAATATATGCAGATGGCCACTTTTGAACAATTCAACCTTCCAAAATCCGTACAAAAAGCGATTGATGATTTGGGATTCACAACTCCAACACCAATCCAGGAAAAATCGTTTGCCGTCATCATGTCGGGACGCGATATGATGGGAATTGCGCAAACCGGAACCGGAAAAACATTTGCCTACCTGCTGCCGCTACTCAAACTGTATAAGTTTACGCCAACGGAAACACCCAGGATCGTCATCCTTGTGCCAACCCGCGAACTGGTCGTACAGGTTGTGGAAGAGGTTGAGAAACTAACCAGGTACCTTTCGATCCGGACGCTCGGAATCTATGGCGGCGTCAACATCAACACCCAAAAAACAGCCGTTTATCAAGGTATCGACATTTTGGTCGGTACGCCCGGAAGAACAATGGATCTCGCCTTGGATAATGTCATCCGCTTTGAGGAAACGCAGAAACTCGTGATTGACGAATTTGACGAAATGCTGAATCTGGGTTTCCGCCCGCAGCTGACTGCAATCTTAGCGATGATGCGCGTCAAAAGGCAAAATATCCTTTTCTCTGCAACGATGACCGATGAGGTGGACGAAATCCTCAATGATTATTTCGATTTCCCTGAAGAAGTGACTTTGTCGCCGTCGGGAACGCCGTTGGAAAACATCACACAGATCACTTATAATGTGCCCAATTTCAATACGAAAATCAACCTGCTCAAACACTTGCTCCAAAATGACGAATCGATGTCGCGCGTGCTGGTTTTTGTCAACAATAAGAAAATCGCCGATATGCTTCATGAGCGTATCGACAGTGATTTTCCGGGTGAATTTGGCGTCATCCATTCCAATAAATCACAGAATTACCGTTTGAATACGATGGCGCGTTTCCAGGAAGGGAATTTGCGCGGACTCATCACTACCGACATCATGGCGCGCGGACTCGATATTTCGGATATCACGCATGTGATCAATTTCGAGATGCCTGAAATGCCCGAACAATACATGCACCGGATCGGAAGAACCGGGCGTGCCGATGCCGACGGAACCGCTTTGAGTTTTGTTACGCAACGCGAACAGGAAATGAAGATTGAAATCGAATTACTGATGGAAATGGAATTGGCCATTCATGATTTCCCTTCGGAAGTTGAAATCTCCACGCTTCTGATCGGTCCCGAAAAAGAAAAGGAAAAAATCAAATTCCTGATGAAAAAACCGAAGCTTGACGGCGACGGTGCGTTTCATGAAAAATCGGAGAAGAATAAGAAAGTCAACCTTGGCGGCCCTTCAAAAACCAAAAAGAAAACGCACGGATCGGTAAACCGCAATATGCTGCGCGAGCAGAATAAGAAGCGGAATAAGAAGAAATAAGATCAGCCACGAATTACACGAATTTCCACGAATTGAATTCGTGGAAATTCGTGTAATTCGTGGCTAAAAAATTTATTCTGCCGTAAACACCAAACAAACCGGCGAACACAATTCAATCCTTTTCCCACTATCCGTAAGCAATCCCGTCGTTTGGTCGCGATTGAAAATTACGATATTGTCTGAATATTGGTGTGAAACCAAAACATAATTCCCGCTTGGATCGATTGCAAAATCACGCGGCCCTTTTCCTCCGGTTGAAATCGTTTTCAGCAGCGTCAATTTCCCTTTTGCATCAATCGAAAAAATCGAAATCGTATTGGCTTCTCCCCTGTTGGTCGCATACAGGAATTTTCCGTCAGCTGAAATTTTAACCGCCGCCGCACTGTTTTCACCCATAAAATCCTTTGCTGCAACTATCGTTTCCTGAATCCGTTTGAGTTTTCCGTCAGCGTAAGCGAAAACGGTCAGCGTGCCGTCGAGTTCCTGTAGTAAGTAAATAAATTTTCCGTTGGGGCCGAATGCCATGTGACGCGGGCCGCTTCCGGATTTCATTGGAACGGAATCTTTGAATTTTAATATTTCCTTTTCTGAATCGGGCTGGTACTGGTAAACATAAATCCGGTCGGTTCCCAGATCGTTTGCCAGAATGTATTTATTGTCGGGCGTGAACTGAACCATATGAACATGCGGACTTTCCTGCCTCTTTTTATTGACAGAATGGCCTTCGTGTGATACAACCTGTTTCGCCGCAGTTAAACTTCCATCGGCATTTTTTCCGAAAACCGAAATCGTCCCGCCCGAATAATTTGCAGCAATCACATTTTTCGCGTCGTTTATAATGTGGCAAGGATCGGCACCTTCGGAATTTTGCTTGTTGATGAAATTGAGCTTTCCGGTTTTGGCATCAAAATTAAAAGCGCTTATCGTACTTTTATTACCGTCTTCATTTACGCTATACAATTTCTTCAAATCTGCTGAAACCGTCAGGTAACTTGGATTGATAATTTTATCCGAGGAGTTTCTGAGTTTGAAATCGGCAGTTCCCGAATTGAAATCGTACACATAAATCCCATCGCTTTTACACGAATTCGTATACGTCCCCACAAGTAAATTATAATGCTTTTCCTGCGCATTCATATGGGCAAGACAGAAGAGGACTGTCATCAGTAAGGCAAGTTTTTTCATGGCGGTTTTCTTAGGCTAACAAAAGTAAGTTTTTCAGCATTTAAAATTTGAAAATTCAACTTCTGAAAACAGAAAAAATCGTATTTTTGACAAATGTGGAGCGTTCACTGAACTCCGCTTTAAAAAAATAAAGCTTCATAGTGAAGTAAATTCTAAATCGGAATGCATTTTAAACACCCGGAAATTCTATACTTCTTATTTCTACTGGTTATTCCAATCCTGGTTCATTTATTCCAATTGCGCCGCTTCAAGAAAGAATATTTTACGAATGTGCGCTTCCTCAAGGAGCTTTCCATCCAAACCAGAAAAAGCTCCAAACTCAAGAAATGGCTGCTGCTTGCCACAAGAATGCTGCTTTTAGCCTGTATCATCATTGCGTTCGCACAGCCGTTTTTCAAGGCGAAGGACAGCAACAATGCGACCAATGAGATGTACATCGTCCTCGACAATTCTTTCAGTATGCAGGCCAAAGGCAAGAAAGGCGAGCTTCTCAAACGCGCGGTTCAGGACTTACTGGAAAGCGCTCCTGAAAACCGGAATTTTTCACTGATCACAAATTCTGAAAACTACTGGAATACTGATATCAAATCAATTCGGAAAGACCTCCAGAACCTTACCTATAGTGCTTCCCCATTCGAACTCGACCAGCAACTGGCGAAAATAAGATCTAAGAAATCCGTTTTTGATAAAGATATTATAGTGATTACGGATGCGGTCGGTTTGCAGCAGAAACAACTCAAAAACATCAATCCCGATTCGAATACCTATTTCATCATTCCGAAGGCCGAACAAAAAAACAATATTTCGATCGACAGCGTTTACATCAGACAGA
>DATHGE010000401.1:0-13894 GCA_035317805.1 Flavobacterium sp.
GTCCGCCGTCAAACTTGCCGCCGTTCATCCAGCGCTGGTGATTCGGCACGCCGATATAATCGAATATCGAAGTGCGCGAATGCGTCCCGAAACCGGCATTCTCATTGCCCGCCTCGCCTACTTCCTGCCCGAAATAAACCATCGTCGGCGAAGTGCCGATCGTTGCGGAAACCACCATTAAAGGTTTTCCTTTTTCGGGCGTTCCGGCAAACTCCGGACTCGCAAGCCTTTGTTCGTCGTGGTTGTCGAGGAAATGCAGCATGTGGCTTTCGATATCTGAGAGATGGTTTTGGATGTCTGAAAGTCCGTCAGGTAAACTTTTCCCCTGGATCACTTCCTTCAGTTTATCATACGTTTCGACTTTGTCATAGAGGTAATCCATTTTCCCGAGGTAAATATAATTGCGGTATTCCTTCGGGTTGTAGACTTCGGCCATCAGGAAAGCATCGGGATTTTTCATTTTGATCGCCGAGTTCATATAGCTCCAGAATTCATACGGAACCATTTCGGCCATATCATATCGGAAACCGTCAACGCCTTTTGCGGTCCAATATAAAGCGATGTCACGGAATTTTTTCCACGAAGAAGGCACGTCTTTATCTTTCCAATAGTCGAAATGCTCTTTGGCGGATTTGTCTCCGAAACCTTCGGGCAAAAGTGGAAAATCCTTGCTTCCGTCGGGGCGGATGCCGTAGTTGATCTTTACGGTTTCATACCAGTCATTGATGTCAGGCTTGGCAAGCCGCGAGCCGTTTCCGGTCCATTTTGCGGGGTTCTCGTCGAACTTGCCGTCGATCAATGGGTTTTTCTCGCCATTCAAAGGTTTGTAATTGTCGGAAACCGGAACCTCGAAATGCTGTCCCGGAATATAATAGAAATTGTTGTCGCGTTTGTATTCCACGGAAGTGTCGTCGTCTGCGCCAAAATCACGAACGCCTTTAGCTTCGCTCGATTCGGCTACGCCTGGGGTCGGATTTGTTTTACCTTCATATTTTCGGGCGATGTGGTTCGGCACGATATCGATGATGACTTTGAGTCCGGCTTTGTGCGAACGCGCGATTAATGCTTCAAATTCCTCGAGGCGTTTGGCTGGATTGACGGCCAGATCGGGATTTACATTGTAATAATCTTTGACTGCGTATGGCGACCCGGCGCGGCCTTTTACGACTTCGGGATCGTCATTTGAAATTCCGATAGCCGTGTAATCATTGACTAAAGCATGATGCGGGACGCCGGTGTACCAGATGTGCGTTACGCCGAGCTTCCTGATTTCTGACAAGGCCTTATCGGTAAAATCGTTGAACTTCCCAACGCCGTTTTCGGCAATCGTACCCCAAGGCTTATTGGTCGTGTTTTTGTTTCCGAACAATCGCGTGAAAACCTGATACACGACAGCCTTGTGTGGCGCCGCTGTTTCCTTTTTAGTCATAGTTTTGGGTTTGGCTTTTTTATTTTGGGCAGTTGCAGAAAGCGCGAAGGCAATCAGGACAACGAGTGCAATTTTTTTCATATTCCTTCTTTTAGGCAACTTTACAAATATAAAAATTTGGGCGTACTTATGGCGACTTATAAATAATTCTTAATTACCGTTTTGGTTGCGGGCTTTTTCCTAAATTTGGCAAAAATTATTCTGTTGAAAAAGATCTGGTTTTTCTTTCTGGTTTCGTTGCTTTCGGTGGGCGTGAATGTGCTTTTGGCGCAGGCTCCGAAGAAAAGCAATGTTACACCGAAGAAAGTGGTTTCTGCTCCAGGAAAACCTGTCCAACAAACGCCTCCCAAGAAAATCATTATCGAGAATTCGGATCATTTCGATATCAACCAGACCGAAATTCCCAATGCCGCTTTGCTTACAGGAAACGTTCGCATGAATCATGACGGCGTAATCATGACCTGCAACAAGGCCTATTATTTCCAAAAGGAAAATTATGTGAAAGCTTTCGGAAACGTGCATATGGTTCAGGGCGATACGCTTTTTATGGACAGTAAATATGCCGAATACAACGGAAACGTGAAGCAGGCTTTTGCGACCGGAAACGTCGTGATGCGCTCTCCCGATATGACTTTGGCCACCGATACGATCAACTTCGACAGGAATACGCAGGAAGCCTGGTATGACACTTACGGCACGATTACGAATAAGGACAATGTGCTGAAAAGCAAATCGGGGCGGTATTATGTTTCTCAGAAAAAATTCCAGTTCCTGACTGCGGTCGTTTTGACTAATCCGAAATACGTGCTGAAATCGAACCACCTGGATTATTATAACAATTCGGGGCATTCCTATCTTTTCGGGCCTTCGACGATCACGAGCGAGCAGAATTTCATCTATACCGAAAAAGGATTTTACGACAGCAAGAAAAACGTCGGGCATTTCCTTCGGCGGTCTTACATCAAATATAAGGACCGGTTGATTGAAGGCGATAGTTTGTATTATGACCGGAAAATCGAATTCGCTTCGGCTACGAATAATGTGAAAGTCACCGACAGCATCAACAAGGGAATTATCAAAGGCCATTATGCCGAGGTTTACAAGCAGAAAGATTCGATGTTTGTGACGAAAAGAGCCGTTGCGATTAATTTGGTCGACAAGGATTCGGTTTACATCCACGGAAAAGTTTTGATGATTACAGGAAAACCTGAAAGCAGGATTATCCGCGCTTTCAACAATGCGCGTATTTTTAAGACCGATTTGAGCGGCAAGTGCGATTCTATCCATTCGAGCCAGAAAACCAACATCACGCAGCTTATCGGCAAACCGATTTTATGGAATTTCAAGAACCAGATGACGGGCGACGTGATGCACCTCATCGGCAACGACCAGACAGAAAAACTCGATTCGCTGAAGGTTTTGGGAAGTGCGTTTATTATTTCGAAGGATACGATCGGGACCGGGTACAATCAGGTGAAAGGATTGAATCTGTATGGAAAATTCCGTGACAACAAACTTTATGAAGCCGATATCGTCAAGAATACCGAGGTCATTTATTATATGCGGAATGACAAGAATGAACTCATCGGCATCAACAAAAATGTGAGCAGCAAGATCAATATGACGCTCGACGGCAATAGGATTGACACGATGACGTTCTTTACGAATGTCGATGGCGACATTTATCCCGAAAAGGATTTACCTGAAAATGCACGCAAATTAAGAGGTTTTATCTGGCGCGGCGATGAGATTATGAAAACGAAAGACGACATTTTCCCACCGGAGGAAAATGAAATGAACGACAAGATTATTGAAGAAAGCAAGGCGGAAATGGCGAAGGAGAACGTCCCGATGGAAATCCGGAAGGAAACTTTGGATTACGACAAGAATAACCCGCAACCCAAGCCTAAACCTGAAACTCCAAAACCTACCGAAACGAAATAGTTTCAAAATGAATAAAGATTTTCTCAAATACCAGGCACAAACATCGCCATATCCTTTAGGGATGGAAGTTTCCCACGCCGAAGGTTCCTATATATACGACACCAATAACAAAAAATACCTCGACTTTGTCGCGGGCGTTTCTGCGTGCACACTTGGGCATAAGAACGAGAAGGTCAATAATGCTATAAAAGACCAGCTAGATAAATATTCGCATGTGATGGTTTATGGCGAATATTCGCAAAGCCCGGCGGTGGAATTCTGCAAATTGCTGGCTTCGCTCCTGCCCGATTCGCTTAACAAAACTTATCTCGTCAATTCAGGAACCGAAGCTACCGAAGGCGCTTTAAAACTCGTGCGACGCGTTACCGGAAGAAGCCAACTGATTTCGTGCAACAACGCCTATCACGGCAATACCATGGGATCGATGAGCGTTATGGGATTTGAGGAACGCAAGCAGCCTTTCCGTCCATTGGTTCCGGATGTGGACTTTATCACTTTCAATAACGAAAAAGACCTTCAGAAAATAACCACGAAAACTGCCGGGATTATCCTGGAAAGCATTCAGGGCGGCGCGGGATTCATCCAGCCTGAAAATGGTTTCCTCAAAAAAGTGAAGAAACGTTGCGAGGAAGTCGGCGCGCTCCTGATCATCGATGAAATCCAGCCAGGTTTCGGGCGTACCGGAAAATTATTCGGTTTCGAAAACTACGAGGTCGTTCCCGACGTAATTATATTGGGCAAAGGAATGGGCGGCGGCATGCCCGTTGGCGCGTTCGTTTCCAAAGCAGAATATATGGATTTGCTCAGCGATCATCCAAAACTCGGGCACATTACCACTTTTGGCGGTCATCCTGTCATTGCGGCAGCCTGTCTAGCCACTTTGAAGGAAATTACTGAGACAAACCTGATTGCGGAAACATTGGCCAAAGAAAAACTGTTCCGTTCCCTTTTGGTACATCCTTTGATACACGAAATCCGCGGCAAAGGCTTGATGCTTGCGCCGATGACAGCAGATCCGGAAATCACGAATAAGGTGATTTTCAAATGTCAGGACAAAGGACTGATTCTCTTCTGGCTGCTCTTTGAAGGTTGCGCGATAAGGATTACGCCTCCGCTCACGATTTCTGAAGATGAAATCCGCGAAGGCTGCAAAATCATCCTTGAGGCGATGGATGAAATTATGAATGAAGCATAAAACAAAATTACTTCACTGATTTATTAACTTCTAATCCTTTGGCATTCAAAATACAATGTCAAAATTTTGTTAATTAAATTGTTCACAACAATTACAAATTTCCCTGACAGCAACACATGCGTTGCCTAATTTTAAATCAGGATAATTTTAAAGATATACAGTATGCATATAAGCGACGAAGAAGAAGACTACAACTTATCCTTATCCAAATTCGAGTCGATGTTGAAAACCAACAAAGTCTTGTTTTTTGATTCAGAGGAATTCGAGGAAATCATCCTTCATTACCTCGACATGGGTAAAGCATCTTTAGCGAAAAAAGCCTTAAAATTAGCACTCGAGCAACATCCTAAATCCACCGGCCTGAAGCTGGTACAGGTCGAAATGCTCGTCTATGATGACAAACTCGACATAGCCGAAAGGTTATTAAACGAACTCTATGCCATCGAACCCAACAACGAAGAAATTTACATCCAGAAAGCAAGCATTTATTCCAAACGTGACGATCATGAAAAAGCGGTCGAATTACTGAACACCGCACTGCAATACACCGACGATTATGCCGATGTATACAACCTGATTGGCATGGAATATCTGTTTATGGACAATCTCGAAATGGCAAAAGACAGTTTCATCAAATGCCTTGAAGAAGACACCGAAGACCAGGCAGCACTATACAATGTAGTGTATTGCTTTGAATTCCTTGACCAGAACGAGCAGGCGATTGAATACCTTGACAATTACATTGAGAAAAATCCGTACAGCGAAATTGCCTGGCACCAGTCGGGACGTTTGAACTACGGATTGAAAAAATACGAAGAAGCGCTACGTGCTTTTGATTACGCGACGCTGATTGATGACGAATTCCTGGGCGCTTTTATGGAAAAAGCCAAGGCGTTCGAAAGGCTGAAACGTTATGAAGAGGCGATCGAAAGCTACAACCGTACGATTGAACTCGATGATCCGACTTCATATGCGTTGCTGCGTATCGGGAAATGTTACGAGAAATTAGGAAACAAAGCGCTCGCGTTGAAGTTTTTCAACAAAACCGTCCATGAAGATCCATTGCTTGACAAAGGGTGGATTGCGATCACCGATTTTTACGTCCGCCAGAAGAATTACCAGAAAGCCCTGTTTTTTGTAAATAAGGCGCTCAATATCGACAATGAAAACCGCATGTACTGGAAGCGATATGCCGCCATCAACAAGGAAATGAATTTCTTTGAGGAAGCGGAAGTCGGTTACCGGAAAGCAGTGGAATTTGGTGATTATGAATTAGACACCTGGTTGTTTTGGGTCGATATCCTCCAATTTCTGGGTGAATTCGAAAGCGCCGTGCAGACCTTATTGCAGGCTTCGGAATATTTCCCGGAAGAATTTGAAGTCGAATACCGTTTGGCCGGATTGTATTACATGATTGTCGAAAGCGAGAAAGCGAAATTCCACCTCAGCAATGCTTTACGACTAAACTTTGCCAACCACACCATCCTTCAGGAATTATTTCCGGTGGTTTGGGAAAGGAAAGCGGTACAGAACATGATTGCGAAATACCGCAAGGAATAATATAGCCTACATTTTATACTAAATCGGCCGGACTTTACAAGTTCCGGCCGATTTTTTTTAAATTAGCGCCATGGAAAATCAGCACAAAATTTTCGGATTGGTCGGCAGGAATATTGGCCATTCTTTTTCTAAGAAATACTTCGCGGAACGTTTTGAAAAAGACCATCTGACTGATTATTCCTATCAGAATTTTGACATTTCCGACATCGACGCGTTTCCCGAAATTATCCGCGACAATCCCAACCTCGCCGGATTGAATATCACGATTCCGTATAAAGAAACCGTCATTCCATTTCTGAACAAGCTGTCAAAAAAAGCCGCGATGATCGGCGCCGTAAACACCATCCGTTTTACCAAAACCGGCAAACTCAAAGGCTACAATACCGATTGTTTCGGATTTGAAAAATCATTGCAGCCGCTATTGCAGCCGCATCACAAAAAAGCCCTGATTCTCGGAACCGGCGGCGCTTCAAAGGCGGTCGCATTTGCGTTGGAAGAACTGGATATCCTTTACACATTTGTTTCGCGTGAAGCCAATGGGAATACGATTGATTACGACCGGATCAACGCGACGACTTTCGACAATTACCAGATCGTAATCAATTGCACACCTTTAGGGATGAGCCCGAATGTGGATGATTGTCCAAATATCCCTTACGAACACTTTACCGAAAAACACATCGCCTATGATTTGATTTACAATCCTGACGAGACGCTTTTTCTTAAAAAGGCAAAAGAATTCGGTGCCGTCACAAAGAATGGATTCGAAATGCTGGTTTTGCAGGCTGAAAAAGCGTGGAAAATCTGGAATAGATAAAATTTTAGCACTTTCGTGAATGGTTTAAAGTACGTCAATACTTACCGAATCCTTAGCCCGGATTGCAGCGGCATCCTTTTGCGGAGCGCAGCGTAGCAAAAGATAGAGCGGAAAGCCGGAAAAGCTCCTGAAAAAAAACGATAATCGCTTTAAATTAAAGGATTTGTTTTGAATTTTGGCGCGCCTTTACTATCTTACGCCCTCAAATTTTATAAACCTTACACATTTTACAAAATGTCAGAAGAAAAGAATGATAACCTGCTGGATGCAGACGGAAATGTAAACCAAACTTCTCAGGAAACAATCAATACTGAGAATGCCCAAACCGAGGAACCGATAACAGAGACGCCTGAAGCGGAAGAAGCTACGGCTGATGTGACGGAAAATACTGAAACGGCTGAATTGGTAACGGATTTGATTGAAGCCGATGAAGCCAAAATCGACGCTGTGGAAAATATCGAAACTGCCGAATTCGTCACTGAAATCATCGATACCGAAACCGATGATGCGATTGGAACAGAAACTATTGAGCCTGTTTCCGCAGTTACTGAAGAAGAAGTCGCGCCAGCGGAAGTGGCAGCCGAAACGGTTGATGAAACCGTGATTGAGCTGACTCCGGAAGAAGTGGCCGATGAAACGCCGGTGGTTGAAGACAATTCCAATCTTTCTGTCCTTGATGCGATTGCAGAAGTGAACGCCGAGGAAAGTGAAGACGAAACGGTACGCCACGATATCCCGATGCAGGACTACGAGACTTTCTCGATGGACGATCTGGTTTCCGAACTCGAAAAACTGGTTTCGAATGAAAAAGTGATGGCCGTAAAAGACCATGTCGAGGAAATCAAAAAATCATTCCTGGCGAAATACCACCATTTCATTGAGGAGAAAAAAGACGAATGGCATGCGGAAAACCCGGATACTACTGAAGATTTTCATTATCATTTGCCATTAAAGGTAAAATTTGACCAATTATACAACCAATACCGCGACCGGAAAAATTCGCATTTCAAAAGCCTGCAGACCAATCTGCAGACCAACCTTGAAAACAGGCTGGCGATTGTTGAGGAATTGAAAAACCTGATCAATCCGCAGGAAAATATAAAAGACACCTTAAAGCATTTCAACGAATTGCGCGAGCGATGGAAAAACGCAGGGCCGATTCCGAAAGACAAATACAACCACGTCTGGAACAATTACCATTTCCATGTGGAGAATTTCTACGATTACCTGCATTTGGACCGCGAGGCGCGCGATATCGACTTCAAGCACAACCTCGAGCAGAAACAGAAAATCATCACGCATGTCGAATCTTTGGTCAACGAACCGGATATCAACAAGGCGTTCCGCGAATTGCAGGACCTGCATAAAATCTGGAAAGAAGATATCGGACCGGTTTCACGCGAGCATCGCGAGGAAATCTGGAACCGTTTCAGTGACCTGACCAAGCAGATGCACGACAAACGCGAAGTCCTTTTTGACAAGATGCGCGCGGGCGAAGGTGAGAATCTCGAAAAGAAAAAAGACCTCATCGCTAAAATTGAAGTCCTGGCGCAGGAGAAAGTCGGCTCTCATGCCTTGTGGCTGGCGCAGATTGAAAAGGTAGAAGCTTTACGAAATGAATTCTTCGCCACCGGAAAAGTACCGGCTGAAGTGAACGAGGAAACCTGGACGTCGTTTAAGAATGCCGTTCGCGATTTCAATTCACTCAAGAATTCTTTCTACAAAGACATCAAGAAAGACCAGAACGATAACCTGAATCGCAAACAAGCCTTGGTTGCCAAAGCAAAAGAATTGCAGGAAAGCGAAGATTTTGCGGCGACTACGCCAATTATGAAGCAGATTCAGGAAGAGTGGAAAACGATCGGGCATGTACCGAGAAAATTCTCCGATAAATTGTGGGCCGAATTCAAAGCCGCCTGCAACCATTACTTCGAAAAGCTCAAAGAACAGAAAACCGAAGAGAATTCGGAAGAAGTGGAAGCTTTCGAAAAGAAAAAAACCTATCTCGAAACGTTGCGCGAATTCCAATTGACCGGCGACCATAAAACCGATCTGGATGCGATTAAGGCGCACATCGAAAACTGGAAAGGCTTCGGCAGGGTTCCGTTTCCGAGAAGGCATATCGAAGGGAAGTTCAACAAAATCCTCGATGCATTGTTTGAAAAACTAAGCCTGAGCAAGAAAGAAACCGACATGATGCGTTTCTCGAACCGTATGGGCCAATTGTCTGACAGCAACGATACAAGAAAACTCGACAACGAGAAAATTTTCCTGATGCGCAAGATTGATGAAGTCCAAAGCGAGATTTTCCAATTGGAGAACAACATCCAGTTTTTCACCACCAAAAACCAGAAGAAAGAAAGCCCGATGATTGCCGAAGTGCGCAAAAGCATCGAAAAGCACAAGGAGGAATTGCAGGTTTTGAAGGAGAAACTGAAACAGTTGCGAAATATGAAAATCGAGTAATAACCCGTAAATTTTAAAAAGCCCCGAATTCACGAATTTTTCTTGTGAATTCGGGGCTTTTTCATTTCAAAAAAATAAAGTTTAACTTTCATTTATACAATTCCATTCGCGGGGAAAATTGCGATTGCCTACATTTGCGCTGTGAAAAAATTGCAGAAAATATTTCTTTTTACCACGCTTGCCTTTGCTTTCCTTTATATCGCAAATGGCAAAAGCGAATCTGCCAATACAATCCAGAAAGAAAACCCGGTAAATGATTTTTCCCAGGAAGGGTTTCATTCTTTGGCTTTTCTGCAGCCGGAATCAGCTCGTCCTGTTGTCTCGAATTTCAAAACCATTGACCATTCCGTTTTAAAAATTCCAGGGCTTTTTAACTTTGATTTTCGGGGTTCCGAAAAACAGAAAACCCAAAAATCCTTCCTTTCACAGGACATCAACCGCTGCGAAAAAGTATCGCTGCTACTCTTCCCTTTCCATATTTTCTGGTGATCTGAATGTTTGATTTCGCGAACTTTCAATAATCGGATTGGCGACAAATGCCAGTCTGCAATCCTACATTCAAAAAAAGATATTTATGGACACATCCGTAACCATTATCGGCGTCGTGATTATGGCGCTGGTTGGAATTCCGCTTTACAAGGTTTTCCGTTCCAATGCATTGAACAAAACAAAAATTAAAGAAATAATGTCAAAATTCCCGCAGTGTAATTTTGGCCTGACCGAAAGCCAGAATAAGAAAGTGCTGGCGCTTGATGAGCAGAAAAAGTCATTTTTGCTGATTGATTTCAATTATAATCCGGAGCAGTCCTGGTTTGTCGACCTCAATAATGTCAGCGCATGCCGGTTGATTCCAACAACGCAGGGCAATTCCAATGACATCGTAAAGATCGAATTTGAATTCCTTTATAAAGATTCCACCACGAAACTGATTCCGTTTTACAGTGTCGAACACGACCAGGTCACCCAAGTCTGTCTTTACGAAGACCATGAGCTGGCAAAAAAGTGGCAAAAGCAAATCATCATCTGCCTTTCATCTTAATTATTAATTCCAAAAAGGAGGTTCGTTTGAATCTCCTTTTTTATTGCTGCGGAATAGCTATAATTTTTTGGCTTCATTCCAAAACACATCCATTTCCGCCAAAGTCATATCCGATAAGGGTTTCCCGAGTTCTCCCGCTTTACTTTCAAGGTATTGGAAACGTTTGATGAACTTTTTATTGGTGCGTTCCAAAGCGTCTTCGGGATTCACATTCAGGAACCGTGCGTAATTGATCATCGAGAACAGGACGTCGCCGAACTCGCCCTCGATCTTTTCCTGGTTTCCGGATCTGACCTCTTCCTGCAATTCTTCCAGTTCTTCCTGGACCTTGTCCCAAACCTGGTGCGGCTCTTCCCAATCGAAACCGACGCCTTTCACCTTGTCCTGGATCCTCGAAGCTTTTACCAATGCCGGCAAGCTTTTCGGAACGCCTTCGAGAACCGATTTTTTGCCTTCCTTGAGTTTGAGTTTTTCCCAATTCTGTTTCACTTCTTCTTCATCTTTTACTACCACATCGCCGTATATATGCGGGTGGCGGTGAATTAGTTTTTCGCAGATTTCATTACACACATCGGCCATATCAAACGCATCGCTCTCGCTTCCGATTTTGGCATAAAAGACAATGTGCAGCAGCAGGTCGCCGAGTTCTTTTTTGACTTCCTCGAGGTTGTTGTCTAAAATCGCATCGCCCAATTCGTAAGTTTCTTCGATTGTGAGATGCCGTAAAGTCTGCAAAGTCTGCTTTTTATCCCATGGGCATTTCTCCCGAAGGTCGTCCATGATATTGAGTAATCTTTCGAAAGCGTTGAGTTGGAGTTGTCTCGAATTCATCGTAATGGTTTTGTGTAAAAATAACAAATCCTGTCTCGAAAATTCCGGGACAGGATATAAATTATAAGTGAGTTTTTAACTTTATTACTTCGCCTGTTCGCTAACGCTCGAGTCTGCTGCTTCGGTCACTTCTGCAGCTTCTTCTTTTACGGGAGCTTCTTTCGAGACCAAACCTTTCGCCTGAAGAATGTTGTACCAGTTGAGCACCTTTTTGATGTCGGAAGGATAAACCCTGTCCTTATCATAATCGGGAAGGATTTCAGAAAAATAGGCGATCATCTTGTCGTTGTCCTCTTTGTGCGACAAAGCCGGACCGTTGTCTTCCTTAATGGCGATATTGCGCATCACTTCGGCAAGTGGTTTCTCTTCGGTATTGGTATACATCGAGATTTCCGACAAAAGGCTGACGTTGCTTCTGAGGCCAACCGTGATTTTCTTTCCGTCCAATAAAGATTCGGCTACAAAGCCCGAACGTGTTTGAACCTTTAAGGCATAAAGACCCGGTTTTCCGGAAATCGCTAATATTTTTTCTAAATTCATTGTTTCGATTTTAAATAAGGGACAATTTATTTTTATTTTTTTATTTTTTATCTGCCTTTTTTGGAGACAAACTTCATCTTATAATCCGGACGCGCTTTGCCTTCCATGATATTCTGGAGTTTTTTCTTAATCAGCTGCTTTTTGAGCGAAGATATTTTATCGGTAAACAAAATGCCTTCGATGTGGTCGTATTCATGCTGGATGACGCGTGCAATCAATCCGTCGAAAACTTCTGTCTTCTTGTTGAAATCCTCGTCGTAATATTCAATCGTGATGGTTTCATTGCGATACACATCTTCACGGACTTCCGGAATACTCAGACAGCCTTCGTTAAAACCCCATTCCTCGCCTTCTTCCTTGAGCATTTTCGCATTGATGAAAGTGCGTTTGAAACTTTTCAGGGCAGTTTGCTCTTCATTCGACAAATCTTCATCTTCGCCAAAAGGCGTCGTATCGATAACAAAAAGGCGTATCGCCAACCCAACTTGCGGCGCAGCGAGGCCGACACCATAGGCGTTATACATTGTTTCGTACATATCGGCAATGATCTGCTTCAGGCTTGGATTATCCTTATCGATTGGCTCGCAAACCTTTCTCAGTACGGGATCGCCATATCCAATAATTGGTAAAATCATTATTTCGTGGTATTAAATTCTGCGTAACCGGTTTAAAAAATAACGGATACGGTTGGCAAAAATAGTGAAAAAATACACATCGGATTATCATCGGTTAAGAATTGGCAAATTTTTACAATTTTATTATAAATCAGGGTGAATTACTGCTTATTGAATAACACATTGTGTAACTTTGTTTGCAACACCTTTTGCATGATTGACCGCGTCCGAAAATTTACCGACAGCACCAATTTCACCAATGCGATAAAAGTCACCATTGCTTCCGTGATCCCGGTTTTTGCACTTGCCCATTTCGACCATTTTGAAATCGGCTTTACGATAGCGCTCGGTGCTTTCCTTACGTATACGAGCGATATCCCGAGCAATCTCAAACACAAAATCAACGGCGTGATCGTCGCCGCTTTTATTGTCGCCGGCTGTAACCTGTTCGTCAACCTCCTGCATCCTTTCCCTTGGATTTTATACCCTTCGATCGCTTTGCTGATTTTTTGCCTGTCGATGATTTCCGTTTACGGGCATCGTGCCAATATGGTTTCCTTTTCGGGATTGCTGTCGGTTTCACTGGCTTTCGGACATATCCATACCGGATGGGAAATGCTGGAAAATTCCGGGCTGATGCTTGTTGGCGGTTTCTTTTACCTGCTGATTTCACTACTGTTCCATTTCATAAGGCCGTATCGTTATGTCGAATTGCAAATGGCCGAATGCATCAAGCTCACCTCAAAATACCTCAAACTGCGTGGCGATTTGTGGAATGCCGATGCTGAAAGGGCGAAAATCATCGAAAGGCAATTGCACCTCCAGGTAGAACTCAACATCATCCATGAGAACATTCGGGAAATACTGATCCGGAACCGTCCGGATTCAGGGAGTTCCAACCAAAACAGGAAAATGCTGCTCGTTTTTATTTCGCTGGTGGAAATTATGGAGCTCGCGTTGTCGACTTCCTTCGACCACAGCAAACTGCACGAGAAATTCGACGCGCATCCAAAAGTGCTGAAGACCTACCAGAATCTGGCTTACAACTTGGGCGCAACCTTAAAACAATTGTCGAAAAGCATTGAAAACAGGCAAAAATACTTATCGAAGCATTCCTTGTTTAAGGATTTGGAAAGCCTCGAAAATGCCATTCGTGATTATGAGGATGAAACCTCCGATTCCGATGGCGTCTGGATGCTCACCAATATGATGCTTTATGCCGAAAAGCAGGTAGAGAAAATTAAAGTGGTCGAACGCGCCTTTGTGCTTGCGGTGAGCTCGCAGGATTTGAAAGGGCGTGATAAGGAACTTGAGAAATTCCTCACTCCGCTGTATTATCCCTGGCGGACTTTCAGGGAAAATCTTAGTTTTTCATCGACAATTTTCAGGCATTCGCTGCGGCTTACGATTACGATCCTGATTGGATTCACCATCGGCGCTTTATTCCCTTTGCAGAATA
>DATHGE010000402.1:0-14096 GCA_035317805.1 Flavobacterium sp.
CACGGCCGCCATCAAACGAGAATTTACTCAGAAACATATCAACGCCAATTCCAGGCACATTACTGTTAGTCGCCTGATAACAGCCCGGCGTGCCAAAATAAGTATTGAGGCTTGTATCGATTACATAACCCACTAAATACAAACCGGTTGCGTTAAGTGAAATTCCCGTAACATAAGAGCGATGGCCGCCTGAAGTATTGGTGCCATAGTAACTCGCCCATAATCGATTCCCGGTGTTTGTGAATTTGACGAAAAAATCCTTGTAATCATTTTCAGGTATATCGATATTATTAATATTAGGGACAAAATTTTGCTGGAAACTTCCTGTGGTCGTGATATTCTGCTGGCTTGAAGTCTTTCCGAATAAATAAAGATTCCCTTCGTTATCGCATTCTATCGCCGAAAAAGAATCGTTGTAAATGTCTCCGTAATAGGTGCACCACAATCGTTGGCCTGCTGTTGTAAATTCGGCAAGAAAAGCGTCTTCCATGCCGGTGCGGAATTCGCGATAAGCGCCAACTGTGGCCATATTGTCACTGGTTGTTTTCCCCGCAATGTATATATGGTCCTGCGCATCAATGGAGATGGTATTGATCGCATCCGCATTTAAACCTCCAAAAAAAGTGGCCCAGACCAACAAGCCGCCTGAATTAAATTTGGCAAGATATCCATCTGAAAGACCGCCGCCAAAAGTGGGTTGATAAGCGCTGTCGGTTGAAAAATTATTGAGATATTCAGGATTTCCTTCCATAATCCCGACAATGTAAACATTGCCTCCGGAATCAATGGCGTTATCGAGCACTTTGGTATCCTGTCCGCCATAATAAGTAGCCCAAGATCTTTCATAGTTGAAATTTTGGGAAACCAACAGGCCGTAAGAAAACAGTGCAATAACTTGTATAATTTTTTTCATACTTTTTTATTTTGGGGAAAGGCATCCTGGACAATCTGTCCGAATTTACGAAAAAAACCTGAAATACCTGTGAAGCCAAACTTCAGAAATACTTAGAAAATTTATTTTCCTTAACTTCGTTTTCAGAATACGACTTCCATCTTAACTAAAATCAAAACAATGAAACATAAAGCCCTCTCCATCCGGCCATTCATCGGCGCCAAAAACTATGAAATCTCCAGGCGTTTTTACCGCGACCTGGGTTTTGAAGAAGTCATCCTGTCGTCCAATATGTGTGCATTTAAAACCCAGGGACTGGCATTTTACCTGCAGGATGCTTATGTACCCGATTGGATCGAAAATACCATGATCTTTATGGAAGTGGCAGATGCCGGCCAGTATTGGGATGAGCTTGTGGCTTTAGGCCTGCCCTCTAAATATGAAGGCGTAAAACTGGTTCCTGTTCGCAATCTCGACTGGGGCAGGGAATGTTTTTTGCACGACCCGTCCGGAATTCTTTGGCATTTTGGCGAATTTTATGACAAATAAAACAACCATTATTTTTTCCTGATTCCTGAAAATCAGAACAATCCCAACACCATTCTGTCAGAAATTCATTCTTAAAATGTAACACTTCCTTCATTTTATATAAAATTTTTATTGCGGCGGTAATTAAATTCGTCCTGAACGAATAAAAATCTAATCAAACAAATCAACCCAGCCATGAAAATAGACATCACTATTCCGCAGGCATTACAAAGCGGCCTGCCTGATACGACCAGTCTTTACAACATCATTAAAAGGAATGAGGAAGACCTGTTGAGAAGAATCCCAAACCTTAAGGAATTTTTACTGGATCTTTCCGGACTTCCGGAACACGCCATAACCAACAGCAATAACATTCTGGCGAGGCACCAGCTTTCCGGCGATGAGTCGGCGCTCCGGATGATTATCAGATACCACCGCAGATCCTCCGTCGAAAACATCAGCAAAAGCATTGTTTCCGAATTGGCAAAGATTAAGGCAATCTATTATTAGGGCCCTGATTATCAATCGGAAGCTTAACTGTAACCTGGCGGAATTTCTTCCGGCTGATCGTATTATGCCGTTAAAGTTTGTTGCAAAGCCAATTATAGTTTATACATTTGTTAGAAACCAATAAATTTGAGGATGCCGGATAGACTTTGCTTGCTGATTGATGATGATATGGACGATCGCGAAATATTTGCCGATGCGCTATCCGATACCAATCAGAGTTGCCGGCTGATGACGGCAGCAAACGGGCTCGAGGGGATGCAGATCTTAACGGATCTGGAAACACCGCCGGATGTTATCTTCCTTGATCTGAACATGCCTGTCATGTCCGGAAAACAATGCCTTCATGAAATCAGGAAGACGTCTAAATTCAACGGTATCCCGGTCGTCATTTACACAACATCTTCTTACTCGGGTGATATTGAGGAAACAAAACAGGCCGGCGCCTCGCATTTTCTGGTAAAACCCGCGAGCATGCGAAAATTAACGGAAGCGCTCGCAACGCTTTTATCATCCCCCGAGATTCCTTTTTTTTTCAACCCCGAAGATTAGCAATTGGTCCCCGACAGCGGCCTCTTTCTATATTATTATTTAATGTCATTTATATGGATAAGATTTTCATGGACAGCAGCGACCAGACTTTTACAAATGGCCATGTCGGTTCTCCCGACAGTAAACAGATTATCGACGGACTCCCTGCTGCTATCTATACCTGTGATAAAGAAGGCAGGATAACTTATTTTAACAAGGCGGCCGAAGACCTTTGGGGATGCCGGCCGGTTATAGGGAAGGATTCATGGTGTGGATCATGGAAAATCTATACTGCTTTCGGAACGCAGATCGCATTGGAAAGCTCTCCGATGGCAATAACCTTAAAAGAAGGCCGCAGCGTTGAGGGCGTGGAAATTATTATCGAACGGCCCGACGGGATCCGCAGGAATGTAATGCCGCATCCAAAACCCCTTTTTGATCCAGACGGGAACCTGGCCGGGGCCATCAATATGCTTGTAGATATTACAGCGCTGCGGCTGCTGGATTTGCAATCCCTCAACAGTGAGGAAAAATACAGGAGCCTTTCTGAACTTCTTGAAAAGAAAGTGGAAGAACGCACCTTTACCTTAAAGAAAAGTGAGGAACGCTACCACAAGATGATCGAGGAAGTACAGGATTATGCGATTTTGCTGTTGGATAAGGACGGCAACATCCTGAATTGGAACAAGGGCGCCGAAAAAATCAAGGGCTATACGGAGGCTGAAATTGTAGGTAAGAATTTCAGGATTTTTTACCTCGACAAAGACCGTAAGGATATGCTTCCCGAATCACTGATAGCCGAAGCTTCCGAAAAAGGAAAAGCCATGCACGAAGGCTGGCGGCTCAAGAAAGATGGCAGCACGTTCTGGGGTCAGATTGTAATAACCGCACTGCACGACGACGAAAATAATATTATCGGATTTTCAAAAGTAACCCGCGATCTCACCGAAAGAAAGCTTTCGGAAGACCAGATTAATTTCAGGAACAGGCAATTAGAAGAATATGCCCATATTGCCTCGCATGATTTGCAGGAGCCATTGCGGAAAATCCAGATATTTTCGGGGATTCTGAGGGAAAACCTCGAAGACAGGGAAAAAGCGGAAAAAATCCTCGACAAGATAGAATCGTCAGCGAAACGGATGGTGATACTGATAAAAGACGTCCTGAAATACGCACAGCTTTCCAATACGGATGATTTATTTGTCAGCGTAGACCTGAATGAAATACTCGAAAAGGTGTTGGAAGATTATGAACTAATGGTTGCCGAAAAAGGGGTCGAATTTATTTGCTCCGGTTTGCCCGTTATTGAAGGCATTCCGATCCAACTGCAGCAATTGTTTTCCAACCTTCTGGGGAACTCGATGAAATTCTCAGGTAAAAATCCCGTGATCGAAATTTCTGCTGAAAAAGCCGGTGCCGAAGAAATCAAGAAAAATAACCTGCTCGAGGACTTGTCCTATATCAAGATTCTGTTCAAAGACAACGGCGTCGGTTTTGACTCCACCTACGCAGATCACATCTTCAAGCTGTTCCAGCGCCTGCACAGCAATACAGCCGGAACCGGGATTGGTTTGGCGTTGTGCAAAAAAGTGGTCGAAAACCACCGTGGCAGTATTGAAGTGAGCAGTGAAATCAACAAGGGGACAATTTTTAGCATCTTCCTTCCGTTACAGCATAGCGCGGATTGAATCGATTTCCGATTGTCTTACCGAAAACAACAATGCCACTCATCGATTAAATTTTTCAAGCCCGAAATTTATCTTTAGATTTGCCAACTTTTGCACTTTGCAGTTATGGAAAAAACGAAAATTATCTTCTATCTTGACGACGACACCGAAGATCTCGACTATTTTAAAGAAGTCGGAGAGGAATTAGGCCATACCGTGTATCTTTTTTCAGAAGGCCACGACCTGCTCGAAGAGCTGAAAAGACAGGAAATAATTCCGGATGTGATTTTTCTAGACGTCCACATGCCTATCTTAAATGGCGAGGAAATCCTGATCCTGCTCAAAAATGCCATGGACTGGAAGTCAATTCCTGTGGTCATGATTTCGGGCGCCTATCCCAAAAAACTGATCAAATATTTCTTAGACGCCGGTGCGGCACATCTTCTTAAAAAAACAGGCACCAATCTTAAAGCCGGTATTGAAAGCGCGCTGGCGGAAATCTTTAAGCCTTAAATCATCACAGATTTCTTTGGTTAATGATCGGAACTCCGTTTTGTAACAGAAAATAACGGCGGCATTGTAAAGCTATAATAATCCCAAAAAATTACATAAGGCCAGAAGCGCTTTAATGCGGAAATTTACCATTCATTACTAACATTTAAAAAATTGTAAAGATGGAAAATGAAAAAAGCATTTTGCTGTTAAACCAATTGATCGAAATCAACAACGACCGCATTGAAGGCTATGATACAGCCGCAAAAGAAACAGACGCATCCGATCTGAAAAGCCTTTTCGGCGACCTGAAAAGCACCAGCCAAAATAACCTTTCTGAACTGCGTACCGAAGTCAGGCAACTGGGTGGCAAACCCGAAGAAGGCACAAGAGTGACCGGCAAATTTTTCAGGGCGTGGATGGATGTGAAAGCCGCACTCATGGGAAATGACCGACACGCGATCCTGAGTTCATGCGAATTTGGTGAAGACAAAGCGCTCGAAGCTTATGAAGACATCCTGGAAAACAGTGCTGCCCTCAGTTCCAGACAATTGGCACTTGTAAGGAAACAAGAATCCAGCTTAAGGGCCGACCATGACAAAGTGAAATCCTTACGCGATGCGGCCTAAGTAATTCATTGCTTTGCAGATTAAAAAAACCGATAGGCAACTGTCGGTTTTTTTATATAATCTTGGGGATTTCAGTCAGACCGTTTTCAGGTAATCCTCATAATCCCTGATGTAGTCGCTTTCGTCAAAAACATCCGAGGCCATAACGAGACAGACCGCGCCGGCAGAGAAATTGTTGAGCTCGCGCCAGATTCCGGTTCCGATAAGCAGGCCTTTGTCGGGTTTGTTGAGCGTCACGGTGTTTTTTTCTTTGCCATTATCTACAATCACATCGAAACTTCCCGAAACCGCAACGAGGAATTCCTGCTGGTGGATATGGCTGTGCCCGCCCCGCTCCGCCCCGCTCGGAATATCATACAGGTAATACACGCGTTTGATCGCAAACGGAATGGTATTGCCTTCGATGATGGCGTAGTTGCCTAAAGGATCCTCGGCTTTCGGGAGTGTGATGAGATGGGAATTCATACTGTTTTATTTTGATTGGTCATTCGATGGCTTTGTATATTTTTCTCAAATCCTCGAGGTCATAATTGTTGTAACTTACATCAGGCTGGAGATAATCAAGGTATTTTTTATCGTCGCTTAAACAGGAAAAAAGGATCCGGAACAGGTTGACCGAGGTTTTTAATTTCCTGTCATATTCTTCATGCCGCTGCCCGTTCCATTTAATCGCAAGGTTCGCCCCGAAAACGGAGTTCAGCAAATCCTTATCGGTTATTTTGGCGACGCCTTGCTCGATGCAGGTAAAGCCTACAAATCCGCCGTGATCGGCCCCAATGATTACAATCGCATCCGGGTCGTTACTTTCAATCATGGATATGATATTTTTGAGCCAGTGGTTTGCCGTTTTAAGCCTTTCTATATATTCCAGTCGCTCTCCTTCGATTCCCTTACTTGTCTGCGCATGGATGGTGATATGCCCCGGATTAAATTCCTGTATAAAGAAGAAATTCCTTGAATCTTTATTCTTTTTAATCTGCGTTTCCACTTCACCCGGAACGTCTTTAAACACTTCCCAGCCATCTTTCAAATAGGGAATTTCGGATATTTCAAAATTACAATAATCAAATTTAATCTTTGGGCGGCTGACCATAAAATAAGGTCTTTCAGAAATAAAATACGTTTTGTAACGGTTTTTTCTGAAAATATCCAAAACCGGATTGTCGTCCATAATAAAATCAGCCGCATTCTTAAAGCCGACATTTTCCCGTGAATAATGGTGTTTCATGTTGAAACAGGATGCATTGGATTTGAGCGTCGACCTGTAATTGCTCCTGAACTCGTCATAAACCGCAAAGCCTTTTCCCTTTAGCCAGCCGTCGAAATCCGAATTGTCAAAGTGATACAAAGGACCTTTGAGGTTTTCCGAATTGGCATAACCATCGGTTTCGATATAATAGACATTGGGCGTTTTTTTGAAGGTGCACGCCAGGATCGCATCGGGCTGCACATTCCAGTCGGACGGGTTTGTCGCATTTTCATAAAATATCCCCGCAATTTTAGCCAGTGGAAAAATGGCCATAAAGGACACCATCAATAAGACAAACTTGTAATTATCCGCCTTAAACGACAACCCGACGATACCCGCAAAAACCAATACGAATATTTTTTTATAAGAATGGGTAAGCGACAAATTCTGTAGGATAAAAAAGGCAAATATGGAAAGCGTGACAATAAACACGGCCTGCCTCGTATATTTTCTAAATCGGGTTTTACTGAAAATCACATACGTCAGAAAGACCGCGGCCATCGGCATCAGTAAATAATAACCGGCAACCGCAAACAGCACCGGCCAAGAGCTCAGCAGCTCCGAATTGTTGGAATAGTAGAATGTGAAAATATAAAACCCAATAATGAAACCGGCTAAAACAGGATATTCTTTGCTGCTGCCGATGAAATCTTTGAGTGTTTTTCTTGGTTTCAAACGCTTCTGTATTTAATTATTATTCCGGCGTTTCATGCTGTATAAAATCCTTTCGGAACTCCGAATGGGTAGTTTTCTTTCTATTTCAAAATAAACCGAATAGCTTCTTTCGAATTCGGCTTCGTTGTAAAAATCGAAATGGTCCTTAAAATCTCTTTTGCTTTCGAGCAGGAATGTCACCCATGAATCATTGCGTGTCGGAAATTCGATCAGCAGGTTGGGCGCCATTCGGGAAAAGAATCTGGCCGACAGGTCGAACGGGATATTTCCCGATAACGTAATATGGTGGATGACCGCCAACGCCAGGCAACCCGACAATTTCAGTTCCGCCACACGGTCAATAAACGAAAACCTTTCCTGGTTGTTGAAGCCGTAAGCGCCCGCAGGATTTAAAACATCGGCAACAATCGGAATGATATTTTTCTCTTTATTCTTTAAGACCTGTTTGTAGTTTTGCGCGACCGCATTGGCGTCGACGTCGGCAACAATGATCAGTTCCGCCTTATCGGTCAATTCCCTTGAAAAAGTGCCGTCGTTGCCTCCGATATCAATCAGCGTGCGGCCATCGATATCAGCAAACCATTGCCTTGTAAATTCTTTTTTTACGAGATAGGATTCTTCGTTGTAATTGATCTGGCTGTAATAATGGTCCCATTCGGTATTTTCATCCGACTTCAGTCCGTTGATGAAATCATACAGCGAATCCAGCAATTTGACCTGCGCGATTTTGGAAAGCCGGTTTTTTACTGCCTGCTTCGATGCTGAATATTTGCCTTCATATCTTGCCAGAAGATGGATATTTGCTACCAAGGTCGGACTCAGGAAACTTTTCAAAGGCAGTATCGCGGCTAATTTCTTCAAAGTCATTCCGTCGATATCCGAAGCCAACATCTTTAAATGGTCCGAACCGTAATAACGGCTTAAAACCAACGGCCCGAGAAAATGCGTGATGAATTGCCTGTAGGCTTTCCACGGCGTATTGTCTTCATAGAAATCGAAAGAAAGGCTATCTATAAAAATGGGTTTTCCCTGATGGAAAATAATGTTGAATGCCGACGCGTCCTTGAGCGTGAAATTATTTTCAAGGCACAGTTTCTGGATTTTGAGCGTGAGTAAAGCGGCGTGTTTGTATTGGAGAAAACTCCATTCGTAAGGATAATTAACGAACGGTATTTTTTCGGCCTGAAGAATAATCTGTGCTTCCGAACGGGAGATTTCGCGGTGCGGAATCAGGTACTTTTTTTCAAAAAGCGTGGTGTAAAACCCACTTTGTGTAAGCGCATCGTATTGCGGGAAATAGATCGGATTGACGGCCCTTTTTACCGCATCGCCATCTGTAAAGACGAAACCCGACGGATCCCTGAATGAGGAAGTGATTCTCTTCGATTCCATTTAATTGTCATCCGCTTTGGTATCGGAATCTTCCATAAAGTCGTCTTCCTGTTTGGCTTTCATCCCGAAAATGCCTTTTATCTTACCCATGATGGTTTTGTAAAAAAGTACGACGGCAGCAACACCGGCAGCAATGAATTGCACGATTAACGCACCGGTTCCGGGATCAAAATATAATGCAATCATAATGATGGGATTTTTTCAAAGGTAATTAAATAATGTAAAATTAAAAACGTGAGGCAAAAAAACCGGAATGAATACAATTCCGGTTAGTAGTTAAAACTGTAATGTTTATTTTTCGAAAGAGGACTAAAAGCATCAAAAAACATCTATACCTCCGATTCATCCAAATCTTCCCCAAACAATACTTTCCAAAATGCCACCAGCATAACCACGAACATAATGACGGTAGTGTAAAAATACGCCTGCAGCGCGCCTTCGACCGCATACCGTTTTACGAGGAAAAATGACAGTCCGAAATAAAGTACGTTGAATGCGATTTCCATCAGGAAGTACTTTTTTATCATGGTCTTCACTACAATCTGGTATCCGAAAGCCAAAATCATAATGCGAAAAAAATCGCCCAGCAATTGCCAGATCAGGATTTTATTGATTCCTGAAAAGGCATCGGTAAATGCGATTTTGAGGATAATGCTTTTGAATGCGAAAATCAAAACCAGCATCAGCAAAAAAAGCGGCACTAAAAAGGTGAAATAGAATTTGAGCTCCGCCCTGAATTCAGCATTCGTCTTTAGCGAGGCCAGTTTTGGCATGTAATACAATGCCAGGCCCGAGTTGAAAAAAAGCATGTAAAATCCCGACAAACGCGTAACGGCATCCCAAACGCCCGCTTCTTCAATAGAATGATCTTTGATGATTACCTTTCGGATTAAAATAAGCGTCAAAGGGACGATTATTGCACTGAGCAATGCCATCGATGAAAATTTGCTGATCGTATGCGCATATTTTCTGCTGACAATTTTTTGCAAATCAAATTTGAAATATTCCTTGTCTTTCCTGATAAACAAGAATGTGACGATCACCATCAGCAATTCGCCAAAGGCAAAAGAAAACAATCCGCCTTTAAGGCTGTCTTGCCAGATCAGTATCGCCGTAATCCCAAAAACGACAATATTCGAAATAATCTGTATCGCTATAATCTTTTTGAAATGTTGGAGTCCATTGTATATCGCCACCCAAAAGGTATTGATGACCATCAGCGGCAGGAACAATCCGAAAAAACAGATTGGATACCGATACGATTCCGAATAAAACAAAAAGACAGAAATCGGATCCGCAAAAGCGATTGTTGCGATTCCGAGTAATACAGAAATTGAAAGGAAAAGCCAGAAGATTGTGGAATAAATGACCGACAACTCTTTTTTATCCTCCTTGTTTTCGACAAACATTTTGATCACCGAATTGCCGATTCCCAATGTCGCCAGTGAGCGCAGCATCCCTGAAAAGTTCTTAAAGCTACCGAAGAAAGCCATTCCTGAAGTTCCGAGAAATACAGAAATTATCTTAGTCGAAAAAATACCCAATACAAAACTGACCAATACAGAAACTGAATTGAGGGAAAAGACCTTGAGTAATACGTTTTGCTTATAGTTTCTGAACATTATAAACTTCTGATTACAACAGCAGGATTTCCGGCAGCAATAGAATTCTCGGGAATATCTTTAGTAACAACAGCACTATGCCCGATAATCGAATTTTTACCAATGCTGACCCCTTTTAAAATCGTAACATTATCTCCTAAAAAGACATTTTCACCTATAAAAACCGCGGCGCTTTTTGGGGTTTCAGTCGTTCTTTTATCGAAATCCAGATGATGACCGTCATTATCAAGGATAGCACAATTGACGCCAATCAGGACGTGGTCTGAAATGACAATCCCGGAAAATGCAACCGCCGAAAAATTATTATTTATTGAAATATTATTGCCGAAAACAATTGTGCTTTCTTCATTACGGGCTTCGATGTAGGAATAATGGGAATAATAATTTGGGGAAGCGATCACCCCGATCTGAACATTACTTCCAAATCGGATCCTGCCTTTCCCTTTTAATAGTAATGGATGGTATAAATTCGGACTTCCGGCAACATTTCTGCAATCAGACAGCCATTTGTATTTCTGAATTCTCAGACTTACAAAGAAAAAATTCTTAAATTTATTTAGCAGTCCCATTAATAATTGTTTAAAATTTTAACGACAAAATCAACTTCATCTATCAGCATCACCGGACTTATCGGCAAACTCAGTACTTCCCTGTGTATCTTTTCGGTAATCGGGAAAGACAATTGGTTCCAGCTTTTTAAGGCTTTCTGTTGGTGCGGCGCAATCGGGTAATGGATTAAAGTCTGTATCCCGTTTTCCAAAAGATATTGCTGCAGTTCTGCCCTGTTTTGGGTGCGAATCACAAACAGATGGAATGCATGATGCGCGCCGCCATTGTACTCCGGTAAAGTAATTTTCGGGCTGGAAATATTGGAAAGATAATGGTTGGCGATTATTTTACGCTGTTGATTTTCAGCATCGACATTCGGCAATTTCACATTGAGGAAAGCCGCCTGCAGCTCGTCGAGCCTGCTGTTGTAACCGATATGCTCGTTGTGGTATTTCTCCCCGGAACCGTAATTTCGCAAGGAGAAAATCATTTTCGCCAGATCGGGATCATTGGTCGTCACCGCGCCGGCATCTCCCAAAGCACCGAGGTTTTTCCCCGGATAAAAGCTGAATCCCGCGGCATCGGATAAGTTTCCTGCCCTGAAATTTTCGGTATTTGCAGCACCGTGCGCCTGAGCCGCATCCTCAATGACGAGTAATTGATGCGATATGGCAATCTGGTTAATCGAATCCATTTCGGCGAGCTGTCCGTATAAATGCACGGCGAGAACGGCTTTGGTTTTGGAAGTGATTTTGGAGGCGATCAAATCCGGATTAATGTTATAGGTTTCCAGTTTCGGTTCGACCAAAACCGGGACAAGTTCTGCTTGCAGAATGGCTAAAATACTTGCAATATAAGTGTTTGCCGGGACAATGACCTCGTCGCCTTTGCAGAGTTTTCCCAATTCGATATACGCCTTAAATATCAATACCAGCGCATCGAGTCCGTTACCCACGCCGATGCAATATTTCGTCCCGCAATAGGCTGCAAAATGCTGCTCGAAATCTTTCACTTCATCTCCTAAAATATACCAGCCCTTATCGGAAATGCTTCGCAGTTTGTGCTGAAAAGCCTCTGAATACGGTTGGTTCACTTTCTGCAGGTCGAGAAATTTTATCATATTACGATTGTTTCAAGCCGGGCAAATCCGGCGGTTTCCACTTCATAGAAATCCTGTACGATTATTCGGGAACCGAAAGTCTCTTTCCAATACAGCAGTCCGCCATTGAGGTTTTTCCCTTGGTTTTCGTTGGATATGCCGAAATCGAAAAATTTCTTTTCCTTAAAAGTGTTTTTCAATAGATGGTCATGCAGGAAATCGAGGCTTCCAAGTATATTCTTGTCGGAATTTCCGGAAATGTACTGCGCATGTGCGACATTTTCAGTTTCAAATATGGTGGTTCCGGCAACAATTTTCCCATCGTGATATACATTAAACTGCCGGATGTTTTTAGGGAATCTGGATTTGAGCAGTTCGATTTCAGGAAGGCTATGCACCGGAAGCGCCTGGTGTTTTTCGTGAAGATTCGGAATCAGGATTTGATTCCAAAATCCGGACAAATCATCGGTCTCCATAATCTCAAGCTTATTTTTGATTCCTTTGTTGATTCCTTCGTTGCGGTTTTTGGAAAATTGCAAAGGTTCGGACAAATCAACAACCGAAAGGCTATCCCTTCGGATGAGTTTCGCATCGGCCGCAAAAAGCGCATATTCGGTCTCTTGCGAAAAAACCCGGGAATAGAAATAAGGAAGCAGCTTGATCTGCAAATTCACAATCTGGTTGTTGTGCAGGTATTCGAGGATTTCCTTAAAAATGGCGAGGACTTTCTCAAGCCTGGGCGTTTTTCCAAAAACGATTCCGCCATAGGTCAGTCCCTGATGCGAATAAACGGTTTCTCCAAAAACATTGGCAGGCAGCACCGCGACGGGTTTTTGGTTGCTGAAAACCATCAGGGAAAAATCGGTGAAGCGATCCGAATGATACTCCATAAAACCCCTGTTAAACAAAAATGTAGCGTTTTCAGCACTGCCGATAAAAGCATTCCAGGCAGCGTAATCCGTAGGTTCGTATCGTTTTATAGCGTAGTTTTTCACCTGCTTCTTTTAGACTTTGGAAAATTAAACATTTATTTTATAAAAACGCCGGGATTGCTAAAATTAGAATTTCAAAATAATTCCTTAACTTTCAGCCTGCTAATTTACTTTTCGGTGAAATTAAAACTACAATTTTTCGGTTTTATTATGTTTTCCCTGCTTTCCTGCCCGTGTTTTGCGCAGGATGTGAGTCTGTATGACCAATTTAACGGACATTACGATTTCGTTTTCTTTGGCAATACGCTCAACAGCGTGGAAAATGGCCTGGATGCGCCTTGTGCGATTTTGACGAGTTCGGCCGCAACGCTCAATCTCGCGCCAGGCAACCAGATCCTGAAAGCATATCTGTATTGGGCCGGTTCCGGAGCTGGCGATTTCGATGTGACGCTGAATGGGCAGAATATTTTAGCCGAACGCACTTTCAATACGACGCAGCTCGCTACAGACAGGATCTTCTTCAGCGCTTTTGCAGATGTGACCACACAGGTAACGGCAACCGGGTCGGGTTTATACACGCTTTCTGATCTGGACCTCACTGCCATAATCCCGGATTACTGCATCAATGGGACCAATTTTGGCGGCTGGGCGATTGTTGTCTTGTATGAAAATGCCGCGCTTCCGCTGAACCAGATCAATATTTACGACGGTTTGCAGAGCGTGCCAAACCAACTCAACATTACCCTGAGCAACCTCAACGTAATCGATAACGCAGGCGCGAAAATAGGTTTTGTGGCCTGGGAAGGCGACCGTCAGATTGCCGTTAATGAAACGCTCACCATAAACGGAACCGCGATCGGAAATGCACTCAATCCAAGCAACAACGCCTTTAACGGCACCAACAGCTTTACGGGATCGACCACACTTTACAATATGGACCTGGATGTGTATGATATTCAGGGGAACATTGAAGTGGGTGACGATACGGCCGAAATTCAGCTGACATCCGGACAGGATTTTGTTATGATTAACGCAGTCGTTACCAAACTCAACAGCCAGCTTCCCGATGCGACCGTTAGCATTGATAACGTTGAAGTGGCCTGCGATTCCAGGAAAATACTCGTAGATTATACCGTTTACAATCTGGAAGCTTCGGGCGTGCTTCCGGCGCATACGCGGATTGCGGTTTATGCCGACAACATTTTCATACAGTCGACAAATACGGTTGGGCCGATCGACCTTAACGGAAGCGAATCGGGACAGATCTCGGTGCTGTTGCCCGAAAACACCCCTGTGGATTTTACACTGCAATTCGTTGTTGACGATGACGGA
>DATHGE010000403.1:0-5523 GCA_035317805.1 Flavobacterium sp.
CGATTTGGAAGGAACGCTTGGTGCCGACGACTTCTTGTCAGTTCCGTTCCTGCACGATGTCATTACCGATACGCATTATGATTATTACCAGAGAATGGGCAGGCAATCGGTGTTTTTAGGCCGTTTGCAGCAGGATTTGCAACAGGACGTAAAAGGAATCGCATGCAATGAATACGTTGCTGTTTGCATCGGCACCGACGGCATCGCGCATGTTTACGGCGATTATCCGAATTATCAGGAATTCGCTTATTTCATCCAGCCCAATTGCGCCAATAGCGGAACTGCTGAATTCTGCGTTCCCGGACTCGCATTTACGTGGAACTATGGCGGGCAGGCGATGAAAGTCTATAAAGTTCCCGGAACGATGAACGGTACGAATTACTTCGACGTTAACAACTGGGAAAATGCGATCGGTTCGGGCGGAAGTTGGGAAAACTGGTCGGTTGATTTCGGAAATTTGAGCATGGTACCGGGAACTGCGCCGCAATGTAATCTGGCAACGACCCAATTTGACGCTTTGGGGATTTCGGTTTTTCCGAATCCGTTCGCTGATTTTATAAACCTCGAAGGTGCTGAGAACGCTTCGGTTTCGGTTTATGATGTGTTAGGGAAGAAAGTTTTCGGCATCGACAATTTCAAAGGCAATCGCATCGATACTTCTTTATTTTCACGCGGGTTGTATTTTGTAAAGATCCAAAAAGAAGGCAATATAGTTACCAGGAAAATGATTAAAAACTAATAGTCTATTTTGGAAGGTTTCCAATATTGCGAAAATCTTCCATCTTATTTTTCAACGCATTCATTTCTTCAAATAATCTCTCGAGCGAATCCGGTTTTGCTTCGGGTTGCGGCGGCGTGAGTTCGGCTATGGCTTCGTGAAGCGCTTTCAGGGCAAATTCCTCACCTTCCAATTCATATAGGATTTTCTCTTTAAGCCAGGCCGTCATTAAGGTTTCAAGATCGATATCGAGTAATTCCGCCAACTTTAGGATTTGCGCTTTCGTAGGTTTTCGCTGCCCGTTCTCAAACTTGCTGATCAGCGCCTGGTCGATTTTGAGCAGTTCGGAGACTTCACGTGTTTTCAGCCCTTTCTTTTCCCGGGCATTTTTGAGTAATGCTTTCATGTGGTGCTGTTTTCGGAAAAAGTGCTGGATTATTTATAGGCTTTCTTAATCCTGTCGAGGTCGCGCTTCGTATCCTGTTCTTTCAAAGATTCACGCTTATCATAGGTTTTCTTTCCTTTGCAGAGCCCGATTTCAAGTTTGGCCATCCCTTTTTCATTGGTGAATAATTTGAGCGGAATGATTGTCAGTCCTTTCGTCTGCACACTTCTGTGAAGGCCTTTCAGTTCACGCCTGTTCAGCAATAGCTTCCTTTCCGTGCGCGCTTTGTGGTTGAACTGGTTCCCGAACGCATATTCCTCAATGGAAGTATTGATGGCGAATAGCTCGCTTTCGGTGTTGAATTCGCAGAAACTTTCAGTAATCTGCGCCTTGCCCAGCCGTATCGATTTGATTTCGGTTCCCGTAAGCACAATGCCGGCCGTATAGGTTTCGATGATTTCATAATCGAACCGTGCGCGTTTGTTGAGGATGTTGACTGTTTTGAGCATAGCCGCAAAGGTAAGTACAAATTGCCTTAAACCCAAAACCGATTCCTATGGAATTTCGGCCGGGCTGTTAATAAATCAAAAACCATCAGTATCATGCCGATGGTTTTTTTATTGTTTGATATTGCGTTACTTTTGCCCCATGAGTAGCAAAGATCCACTTCACGGCATAACGCTTCAGAAAATCCTGGAGCAATTGGTGGCTTATTATGGTTTCGACACTTTAGGTGAACTGATAAAAATCAAATGTTTCACCGCCAACCCGAGTATCAAATCGAGCCTTACTTTTCTTCGGAAAACCGATTGGGCGCGAAAACAGGTAGAGGATCTGTATGTCAAAACCCTGCCTAAATTCCCAAAACCTTAATTTTCGGCAATCCCTTTCCATCTTTTGATGTAAATCGCAATCAGGTACATCGCAAAAATAATGATCCCGACATTGATGCCTGCAAAAACAGAATCGTTAGCCTCAAGCCAGTCGTGCATTGGCGTGTTGACGTATTTGAGATTGTCGCCGACCCTTACCGTTTTCGGATAATCGAATAATTTGGTGATCAGTTCATAAAATATCGGAAGGAATGCGCCAAACGACCAAAGCATGAGGTTGAGTGAAATCCCCGACAATTCCTTGCTTCGGTTTTTGTTCACCACTACTAAAAAATGCGCGATTATCGCCATGATGGCCAGCATCCAAAAACCGAAGAATACATAAGTCGAATCGAAAATCGCTGCGAAAATTCCGGTTAGGATCCACAAAACCCCAAGGCTGACCAATGCGATGAGCCAGTTTCTCCTGTCGGTCACTTTAAAAGCAAACAGCAGCATGGCGAACGAGAGCGAAAGGTAGAGCAACACAAGCGCCGTGTCATCTTCAATAAGCGGCTGATCCCAGCTTTTGGAGAATTTCTGGTAGTTTGCAAAAAGCGCATTTTGCGGCAGGTTGTATTTATAGGAATTGGAAACTGCTTCCACCACATAATCGTTTTCATCAGTACCGAGGTATTTTTTAGAGGTTCGGCCAACTTCCTCATATTTGATAAACGATGGATAATTGTAGGTGAGTTCTAACCATTTTTCCGCTGTAAGGTTGGTCTCGAGATGGTGCTCTTTTACGATCGCGAAATAATCCGCCATCATTTTCTTTATGGCCTGCCGGTTGTCGTCCTGCATCCAGGTTTTGACTCTCGATTCGAGATGCTTTCCGGAATTTATCTGGAAATATTCCATCGATTTGTTGATCAGTGAATTTTGGGAATACCGCTGCCTTTTGTAAAGGATGGTGCTTAAGGTATCGCCTTCGGGGCCTTGATGGTCGTAGCTTCCGACGATAAATACCGACGCCATCGAAATGGTCTCGCATCTTTTCTCAATTTCCTCCTTGCTGTAATAGCTCCTGATTTTGAGCGTTTTTCCGGTAACGTACGTCAATGAATAGGTAATGTTGAGCAGGCAGATTAAAAAGATGATCAGCCATTCTTTATACAAAGCTGCGCTCGTGAGCCTGTAAAAGGATTTATAGGCGTTGTTCCTGGCATAATAAACGAGCCACATGACGAAGAACAATATGGTCACCAGAATGCTGAAGAAAATGACAATGCCGCTTCCGATGCCGTCATCATATTGGTTTTCGCTGGCGAAATTTACGGTTCCGTCGAAATAACCGATGAAGAAGAAGAGAATGTGCAGCAGCAATGCTATCGAAACCGCCGGAACCACTTTGGTATTCCACAATAGCGGATGGTTTATGAGTAAATATTTTTGGACTTTTTTGAACATGGCAGGTGGTTTTAGGAAACAAAAAATCTTCGGGTTGAATTGGAAATATTCCTGAAATACAGCAGCGGAATCTTATTTTCGACCACAATCCGCATAAAATCGTATGGTGAAACCGATTCGGGTAGCGTAACGATAAATGTCCCGCCGTTGAATTGCAATGAAACCATCCCATATCTTTCAAACAAATCGCCGAGCTGGCTTTGTGTCCAGTCGCTTTCAAACTCAATCACCAGATTATTTTCAACAACCTGCTGCCCGCCTTCGTTAACCACTTCATTATGAAGGTTTTTCTGGAGGCCGTTCTTGAGAAAAATCACCTGATCGGAGGTCTTTTCCACTTCATACAATTGCTGCGAACTCAACACAATCCCAATCGGGCGGAACGGTGATTTGGCGATCGCCCTGAAATCTTCCAACACCGTCTGCTGCGCAAGGATATCAAGGTTGGCCAAAGGTTCGTCAATCAAAAGTATTTTGGGTTTCCGCAACAGCATTCTGGCAAGCTCAAAACGCATCTTATAACCCGAAGAAAGACTTTTCCATTGGTAATTCCTGAATTTTCGCAAGCCGAGGCGCGTAATGACCAGGTCGACCAAAAGTTCATTTTCCTCGGGTTTGTAGGCATAACTCGCTGCGGTAAACTGCAGGTTTTCAAATACCGGCCCGTACCAGGTTTCCGTGCGTTGCGGAATGTAAACCAGGTGCGTCCGCAAATCAAATGGGTCGCCATACGCAAAATGATATTCCAGATTTCCTTTGGTCGGAAACAATTCGCCGCAAAGCAAACGCAGCAAAGTGGTTTTCCCGTTGCCGTTTTCGCCCACAAGCCCAAGGATTTCGCCTTGCTTCAGCTCCATATGGATAGGGCCGAGGGCAAACCGTGAATAACCGTAAGATTTCACAATGCCTTTTGCGGAGACCAGTGTTTTCGCCTCAGCGATCGGTTTTTGCGAAAGGGTGGCGTATAATTCGTTTAAAACCGTATCGTATTTTTCTTTCCATTCCTCCTTGTTTTTAGAATTACGGTCGAGCCATTCGAGAAATGCGGTGGTTTTTTTGTAGTGGGAAATGTCTTCGGTATCCAGGGTCAAATCGATGATCCGTTTGGTCAGGATCGTATAATCTTCAAACTTCAGGAAGTTTTGCAATTCCTGAAACTGCTTTTCAAACTCATTCATATGGGTGCTTTATTTTTTGAAATTGCGCTTTAGGAGCGAATAGATTACGGTATCGATGAATTTCCCATCGAAGAACTCATTCTCCTTTAGGTGCGCTTCTTTGACAAAGCCGTTTTTCTCAAGTACTTTTGCAGAGGCATAATTCTCAGGGTCGATAATCGCCTCGATGGAATGCAACTGCATCACTTCGAAACCATATTCGACGACTTTCTTAACGGCTTCTGTCACAATGCCTTTGCCTTGCGCATCGGGATGGATCATATAGCCGATTTCTGCGCGGTAATTTTCGGGTTTGATGCGGTAATGGCCGATAACGCCGAGCAGCGTATCGTCGTCTTTGAGCGTGATGGCCCAGTTAATACCCTCGTTGTTTGCGATTTTGTCCTCGATCATACGAATGTGCTCAAGGGCTTCGTCGGTATTGGTGAGTAAAGGTCTTGGGATAAATTTCATCGTTTCCGGGTTGGAACGGATGGCGAAAACCCGATTGGCATCTTCCTTTTTCACGCGCCTTAACAAAAGCCTTTCGGTTTCCAGTTCGTGAAACGGGGTAAAATTGATGTCTAACATTTACGGATTCTTATTTAAAAAATCTAGGATTTTTTTGTTTACGATTTCAGGCTGGTCGACACTCAGGAAATGCCCGGCATCCGGAATTACAGCGGTTTCAACATGTGGGATCATTTCAGCGGCTTTTTCAAGAATGTCCACATCATTGATGACATCATGGTCGCCAACCAGTACCAGCACCGGAATCTTTAATGATTTCAGTTCGGCTTCGTCAAACTTAACCATTTTCATCAAATCTGGCTTACTTCTGCCATATTTATTTGCCAAATAAAATTGCTCCTTGTATTTATTATCGACCTGATCGGGGCAAAAGGAGAATTCATTGAAGAAAATCTTGAGTTTTTTACGGCTCGGAAACATTTTGAGAAACAACGCCGACATGGCCTTTCC
>DATHGE010000404.1:0-4154 GCA_035317805.1 Flavobacterium sp.
GGACCTGGCTCCGGCAAATATCACCGATGGCGAGGCAGAGGCGAAAGCCGATGCCATTTATGGTGCCTACGGCTACACCAACGACGATTTCGACGCGATTGCCAATGCCCTGACAAGCCCGATCCTGAACTATAACGGCTACATCAAGTTGTACAACGCCTACGGGCACCGTGACGATCTGGATTTGGAGGCGAGCTTCCGGGACCATTTTAACGACTTCGAAGTAGCGCAGCTGAGCTCATACCTGGGCGGCGCATTCTTCTAAAAACAAAAACCATGGATATTTCAAAAAACCAAAAAATAGCATTAGGCGTCTCAGCTGCCGGACTTATGGTCTGGCTGCTGTTCTTCCGCAATACGGTCTCCGGCGACGGAATAGACCCGACAATCGGGGGCGCAGGCAATTCAACGAATGGATTTGATGCGCACAAGATTGCCGTGGACCTCTATATGGCCATGAAAGACAGCGGAACCGACGAGGACGCCGTGGTCGCAATCCTTACGCCGGTTACTCCAGCACAGTTCGATCTGGTTGTGCCTGCCTTCGGGAAACTGAAATACAATCCCGTTACCGGCAACCAATACAGTTTCTGGGGTACGCTTGACCCGTATGATCTTAAAGGCTGGCTGTATGAGGAAATCAGCTCCAGCATGTATGCTAATTTGAGAAGAAAATATCCAAAACAACTGTAACCATGAATATATCAGGAAGTGTTTTATCGTATGACGAGCTCGCATTGCCTGGCGTTTTGGTGGAAGAGCTGTACACCAACAACAGTACGACGACCGACGAATACGCCAAGTATTCGCTCAATGTGGCCGGACCGGACTCGCAGATCAAATTCAGCAAGGATGGTTATTCCTATGACACCTACAAAGCGTCTGATATAACAGACCAAACCGTTCTGTACCTCGAAAACGCATTGAATGATGTGAATTTGCCGAACAATTATAAAAAACCGGATAACACCGCGCTTTATGTAGTCATTGCCCTTTTGAGCCTTGCCGCGATTGTCGGGTTTTCCAAGAGCGCAGCATCTAAACCAAAAACCGTAACACCGTAAGATTATGTCAGATTTCAGAATATTTGTGCCGATAGTCCTTGACGTCGAGGACGGCTACCAAGCCGACCCCCGCGACAGCGGAAACTTCAATTCCCTGCACCAGAATGTCGGGACCAACTGCGGTATATCTGCAAAGACTTTTGAGGGATGGATCGGAAGGCCCCCAACGGTTGCCGACATGAAAGCAATCACGCCGGCCATAGCGATGCAGATTTACAAGGTATGGTACTGGGATAAATTAAAGGGCGACCAGATCGCCGACCAAAGCGTGGCCAATATCATCGTTGACCACGCGGTCAATGCAGGTCCGGGACGCGCGGCCAAATTGCTGCAGGAAACCCTCAACAAGCGGTTTGCCAAAAACCTGATCGTCGACGGCGCTGTAGGCAATGCGACCATACAGGCCACAAACAGCGTGAACGGCCAGCAGCTTTTCAACTATATCAAAGAAGCCCGCGAGGACTATTACAGATCGCTGGGCGGGGCTTTCCTTGACGGCTGGATTGAGCGCCTGACAAACTTTGTGTACGAAAAAAAAAAGTAATCATAATCTCCACAACTTCGGTTCTAGTGCTCATTGCAGCGGCCTTGTTGATTCGAAAAATAATGAAAGATAAAAAACAAAAAGCATGAAATTAGGCAGAGTAATGGTTAAACGATTTGGCGGCGGCGGTGCAGGCTTCTCAAAAGTATATTTGAGTGAGCTCAAAATCAACTTTGTGGCAAGCCTTGCCAATCTGCAAACCGTTCTCGATCCTCTTTCTGTAACTGTCCAGGCCGGGCAGGTTTGCTTTTTTCAGGTGTGGCACTACGCCAACAATGTTGACGGTGAAGTCAGCCTGGCAAAATATGCGTTGAAAAACGATAAGGTAAGCGTTGTCTATAACCCCGCGAATCCTATAAAAGTTGCTGACTTAATTTATCTTGGCGAATCTTCAATTACCGAAATCCTCGCAGGCCAAGGTGTACAGATATTTGAATTTAGCGAAATGGGAAGTGTTACACCGGCAGAATTCGGAAATTTAACCGGGGATGAATATGACATTCAGAACCAAAACATCGGCAACGTCGTTTTTCGGGGTACGCGAAATGGAAGTTTTTTCTATTGGTTATTCCAAAACGTCGGTGGAACTTATGGACAGAGCGCAGGCGGAATTCCTTTCGCTGATACCGATTTTGTACCGTTAAGCGGAGATATCCCTTCACTCGAAACTGTTTTGATGGTGGGAAACAGACGGGTTAAATTCGTCAGTGATTATCCCTACATCGTTGAAATTGAAGATAAGTCAACAGCATTAGAAAATGGCACTGATGGCAGTGATACGCCTGTAATTTTATTTCAAAAAGGAGGTTTCCAAAGTGGTGATGAAGTACAATACCATAACTATAACGGGGGTATTACCGGAATACCAGCGGCGATCCACACGGCCGAACTGGTCCAGATTTTTTTTAATGGTTTTTGGAGTCCCGGAACGGGAGGAGATACCGGCTTTAAAATCCAAATTGGATCACGTGCTTTTTTCAAGCTAATTTATGCAGCTCAGTCGGAGGTTGAGTCCGATCAATGGATTATGACCATAGAAAGTGGTTTTTCTGAACCTCGCAGGCTTTCAGGGCTTATCGCCCAGGATGCCCCGAGCACAGCGACCGAAGGTGAGCTTAAAATCGGAGCAAAATACACAATCACGAACTACCTCGCCGGTGACGATTTTGAAAACGTTGGCGGTACCAATATCGAGGGCGAAAGTTTTATCGCAACCGGTAAAATCCCGACGAATTGGGCAAACGGTTCGCAATTGGATTACAATGGTGCGCCTTACTTCCCTGCTATTTTTCAAAACACGTTAGGATTTATGCCAAGTGCTTATCGTTCAGCACCAGGAGATACAGCTATCACTGGTCCGGCCGGGGCATTTCCCGAAGGTAAGGCAACTTTAGAAATTCAAAACTCTTTATACCGTAACATCGGTACTGAGTGGATCGATACCGAGCAATTTTATGTCAGAGCGTGGGATTCCACCGGCACTTGGGTCGACGAAATCGGACCAACCAAAATACTAATCGAAATTAACGACTAAAACAAACACTATGAACACATTATTAGCAAGACTATTCGAGCCAACCCCGGAGTTTTTCAAAAAATTACAGCGCGTTTTCGCAGTCATTACCGTGATCATCGGGTTTATGGTTGCGCTCCCCGGCTTTTTTGATTTTACCTATCCTGAATGGATGGACAAAATTTTTAACGGCTATACCGCACTGTTGGCTATAATCCCTGTTTTCATCGCACAGCTTGCATCGGCATGGCGCGGGACAGACGGCCACGTAGACCAGGAAAAGAAAACAGAATACCTGAAGGAACAAGCGAAAGGATAAAATGTATGGGTGATATTGCTGAATGGCTAAAAAAGCGCCTTGAATGGCTGTTGTTGGCGGTATTCGGCGGGATGTCAGCGGCAATCGTTGCGTTATATACAACAAATCAATTGTTGCAGAACGGTTGCGACGACCGGGTTAAGGAAGCGGTCGCAGCTGTGACCAAAAAGGACAGCATCGAGTTTGACAAGAAGGATGCTATCATTAAAGAACAGGGCGCAAAAATATATGATCTGCTGACCAGTTATAAAACCGAATGGTTGAGCGCTCGGGAAGAATTGATAAATCAAAAAGAAAAAAAATGAAAAAACTTAGAATTATCGGGATAACAATGGCGGTCATTTTTTCAGTATGCTTTGCACTTTCTGCATTTACGACCGGGAATGAGAAAAGCGAACCTTACCATGACCAGGATTTCCAGCCATCACAGCAGGAAATTAACCGACGCCTGGCGCTCGAAGTCGATGTGATAAAAAGTGACGTACACGTAATGCTCGCTGAAGCGCAGGCAAAAACAAAATAATGGAAACGACAAAAAAGCAATTCGATTGGAAATGGATAAGGATAGCCGCCACATGGCTGTTCATCCTTGCCTTGCTGTTCGGGATGTTCCACTACAGGAACCTTGCGTATAAAGGGGAGCTTGCCCGAATGACAGCCAATGACAGCCTCACATACCTGTCGAATGAAAACAAGACACTTACGGCAAGTGTT
>DATHGE010000405.1:0-6945 GCA_035317805.1 Flavobacterium sp.
ATGAAAGCTTTGCAAAAAGGGAAGTGGTGATGGAGGATTGATGCAACGGGTCGCAGGCTCGTTTGTGTTATTGTTCTTTTCAAACAACAGGCAATAAAAAAACCCGATGGCAAAAACCATCGGGTCAGGCAAAACAAAAAAGGAACAAAAGATTAGTTCACTTGCAAAAGGTCGGGAAGGCTTCCTGCGCGGATAACGATGTTGGCGGTTCCGTAGCCCTTACGCACTTCGAGTGAATAACTTCCGGCAACCAATCCCACAGGAATGCTAAACATCAGTTTGCCCATGGTGCGGCTTGCAACAACAGTAATTTGAGTAATGGTGTTGTCTGCGGCAATAAGGAAGATTCCTTCACCTGCATTTTCAGGGTTGAACTTAAGTTCCTCCCCAATAATCTGCCCGATACCACCCGGCGTAAGGATGCTGTTGGTGGTCTGCGAATTAATGTCGATGTACGCGATAAGTGCAGGAGCGGCAGTAGGTACATTGATCTTCTCGACATGCGCCTCGTTCATTTTCCGGATCAAATCGGTTCCCGCAGAAAGATTCGCTTTCTTAAGATGACGCGACGGGTCGAAGCTGTCCATAATGTTCGCAAAAACACCGCTAACGCCTGCACGGATGTTCACCAGCGGCAGGTTGACACTGTTGCCGTCGGCGACTTCTTCGCCAACAACGTTAAAGAATACATTGAGCACGGCACGTATGTCCGCTTCGGTAATGGTACTGCCGCGTTTGAGCATTTCTTTTGTGATGCTGTCGGTGTCGTGCACTTTGTTACTGATTACTCTTGCAGACTGGTCGTTCGGGTCTGGCGTAATCGGATTCGGCTGTAAATAATACTTGATTGCCATAATAAAAAAATTTAAGTGATTAATAATAACCAAAGCTAAAACGGTTATCATTTTCCTCAAAATCAGCATTTCCGTTTTCGACCGTTTTTACCGTTTTTGCCGGAATCGACCGTTTTTGCCGCTTTTTAATACAAAATGACAAAGCATTTCTTACAAGAATCAGCGTTGCAATTATTGAAAAAATGACAAAGTGCGGGATATTTAATCCAATTGCTGTTTAAATCACGATCAAATACCCCTATCTGCAATCTAATCCTCCAAAAATCAGGGCGTAGTCAGTTAAACGCCGGCGAAAGGAAGGCAGCCCAAAAAGTGAGCCTGCTAGACGAACGGCTAAGGCTGTTGTGGCCGCAGCAGGGAATGCGTAAAGTAGGGAATTGAAAATGCGCCTTGAAACCTTTGGGTTCATGAATTCCTATGAAACAATAAAAACGCATGAATATTTTTTGTTTCTTTTGTATCAAGACAAATCGAAGATTCAGCGAACACCACAAAAAATATAATTGTGGTGAGCTAAAAGAAAAAAATATCAGGTTAAAGAGGAGATGGCGTAGTGCCTCGCAATGACGGTACGCTTAAGGACGATTCAATTTATCGTCGTCATTCCTTTATAATTACTTCCCGATACGATTCCGCCCGCTGCGTAGTGGAATCACCCGAAGTGATGACCCGGAGTGTGGTCCCGGAATGGCTCATTTATCCAATAAATGTCGCTGGCGATTGACAAACCCTCAGGCACCAACAAACGTTCTTCGTGAGGTAAGGCCTCCTGAAAATTTTCCTGAATTTCAAAGGCCGGGATGCCGCTGGCTGAAGGAAGCCGACCCCCTAGACGAGCCTGCAAGGCGAGCGGCTGGGGTCGGTGTGCCCGCAGCACTGCCTTTAGAAATTCGGGAAATTTTCGGGCGCGCCTTGATTTTTTGCTTCTTTTGTATCAAGACAAAAGAAAGAATATCAGGTTAAAGAGGAGATGGCGTAGTGCCTCGCAATGACGGTACGCTTAAGGACGATTCAATTTATCGTCGTCATTCCTTTATAATTGCTTCTCGATACGATTCCGCCCGCTGCGCAGCGAAATCACTCGAAGTGACGCCTTCGTTGCGCTTTAATGCTATAATCATTGTTTCCCCTGTTGCGGATATAAAAGCCGAAACCCATTCGATACCGCCTGGTGCAGTATTGTTCCGTGGTCTTCCTGCGGCAGGTAATCGAAATAAACGTTTGTGTTTTTGCTTTTTGGGCTCTTAATTTTTTCGGCTAACCCATTGGCATCGTCTTCCATAATGCGTGGAATCCTGGTCGGCGTGGGCCCTTCTTTGCCAACGCTGATATAAATGTCGGTTTGTTGTTTAAAGGCGGGGTTTAAGATCTCGGGGTTTTGGTTGAGTAGTGAGCCGTTGTCCCACCACAAACTCGGACTTACAATAATATATTTATTGAACAGCGTTGGTTTTTTGAATAGGATCTCGGTTGCCAGAAGTCCGCCCAGCGATTGCCCGATAATGGTCTTTGAAGTATTTGTCCTGTATTTCTTTTCGATAAAAGGCTGCAGTTCTTTTTCTATAAAATCAATGAACTTATCAGAATGCCCGGTGGTCGGATAGGCTTTTTTATCACTTTCGATAGTGGTCGGGAACGTGTAATCCCTTTTTCTGTCGACTGTCGCGATGCCCACAACAATCGATTTCGGAACCCGGTTGACCCACTCGAAAGAATTGAATTGCACCAAACCGACAATGTGGATAAAATCTTCGTCCGCAGAACCATCCAGTAAGTAAATGACCGGGTATTTTGTAGCATCATCTTGTTGGTAGCCTTCGGGTAAATAGATGTTCAATATTCTGTTTTCTGCTAAAGTGGTCGAATATATTTGATCAACAACGCCCAATACAAAGGGTTTGCTGATATCTTTTACCTGGGAAAAGGTAAGGGTTGCGAAAAAAAGGAATGCGATCGTCAGGGTTTGTTTCATGGTTGATGTGTTGATGTTGGCAGGCCAAATTTAGTCATTTTCAAAACGCACACAACGCTTCGGTTCCATGCGATTTTCATTGCAACATCAATACATCGCTTAAAATTACGGCATGGTTTATCTTTGGATCTTTTGCACCATATAGCAAAGTGACGGCCTGCGTTTTTGAAACGGCCCGCAACTTGTCCAATTCATCCTTTTTTTGCCCTTAATTCTGTGCGATACCGTTGCGAAAATTCTTCAAAGCGCGCTTCCTTATGATCGAACCATTTCCGCAATTCGGGCGAAGGCGCAATTTCTTTGTTCCATTCATCCGCCTGCAGGTCTGTTTTTTTGATCCCGCGCGGCCATAGCCTGTCGACCAATACCCGGTAGGAGCCATCGGCTGGTTCGTGGTCATAGACTCTTTTGATGCTTATCGGTTTCATTCGTTATTTAAACTTGGTTCAATGCGACACCGGGTTTCGGTTTATAAGGAATTGACGCATGCTGATAATTTTTCAGGTGTTAATGGCTTTGAAATAAAACCGTTTACATGATGTGATTTTCTTGCCTTTTCCAATTCGGTCGGGTCAACAGTGGAACTTAACATCACTATTTTGCATTTTTGCCGAATATCTGTAGGGAATGATTCAAATTTTTTCAGGAACCCGAAGCCATCAATATCAGGCATTGAGATATCAAGGAATATGATTTCAGGTATGCCAGACGCATCATTTTCTGATTTGAAGTAGTCAATCGCTTCAAAGGCAGAATTGGCCAGAATAATATTCCCGGCAAGTCCGGCATGTTCTATTATTTTTTTTGCTATCAGACGGTCAAAGGGGGAATCATCGATGACCATTATATTTTTGTATACCAAATTAAAGCAGGTTAGGATTTATATTCAATTCATTTCCAAAAACTACATTTTTATGTCATATGGTTTATGCTTGCCTATCACTTCTACAATAACTTTATCCAAATCGCAGGCGATGCTGTAGATGCCTTTAAGCATTTCCTTATTATCGGGATCCTCGGGATTGTTATAATCGAGCAATTGTGCCAGCCCTAATATTGAAGCCACCGGACCCCGGATTTTATGAGACTGGATATGGAGAATATGAGCCATCTCATTGCGGTGTTCCCTGATGCGCCGGACAATGTAACGCGCAAAAATAAACAATATAAGGCATAACAGAAAAATGCCTGAAAGGTACAGCATTCGTTCGTTAACCGACTGTAGCCTCTTTATTTGTAATTGTTTTCCCTTAATAATAATGTCCTTGTTTTTCAATTCGAGATTCCGTTTTGTTTCCAGGCCGGAAAGTTCCACCTTTGATTGCATCGAAAAAACAGAATCCTTAAGTGCGGTATTTTTTTTCAGCAAAACAAATGCTTCCTTATAGTTCCCGCGTTGGGCATATGCATCGACCAGATCCTGGTTAAATTCTGATAACGGGGCATTGAATCCTATCTTTTCACAAATCTTAACTGCCTGTTCCAGGTTTGAGATGGCGAGTGTCAGGCAAGCCAGCTGTGCTGTGTCCGTAACCGTTTTTGCCTTATTATTTGCCAGTCCGAGCCATGTGCTGCCTAAATTCCCGTAATTTATTGCAATGCTGCTTTCATTTCCAAGCCTCTTGCTGATCTTTAGTGCCTGTGAATGATAATAGATGGCTTTTGTGTATTCACCAAGTTTCATATATACATTTCCGATGTTGGCCAGATTATTCTGAACCGAGTTCAGGACGCCTAATTTCTTATTGGTTTCTAAAGACTCATAAAGATATACCAGCGCTTTCGGGCACTTATCCTCGGCCTGAAAGACACGCGCCAGATTGCCTAACGCTCTTGCAATATCTTCCTGCAGGCCCACATTTCTATATATGTCCAGAGCACGATTGTAATATTCCTCGGTTTTGGAATAATTTTTTTGCTCAAAATAAATGTGCCCGATATTTTCCAAAACGATACCAGTGTTCTTATTGATTTTTGAATCCTCGTATATCTTCAGGGCGCTGAAAGAATTTTTAAGCGCTTCGGGGTAATTGCTTTGATTGAGATAGATGAGACTCAGGTTTGCATAAATGGCCGCGCTGCTTTTTTCATTATGCAGCTCCTGGTATATTGAAAGTGCTTTCTTATTATATAATATTGCGGCCTTATAATCTGCTTTTGCATTATAGCTTATTGCGAGCATCCCATTGGAAGACGCCTGCCAACTTTTTGCCTTTAATTTTTCCGATAGCGCTATTGCCATCTCAGCATATTTTATGCCTTCATCAGGATTAAGTTCTGACCATGAATACGATATGTCCTGTAAAGTCTTGATTTTAAGCGTGTCATTTTGTCTTTTGGAAAGCTCAGACATGAGGTAATCCATATGATTCCGGGGTGTTTTTGTCTGCCCCAATGCAAAAAAAGGCAGCAATACCATCAAGAAAAAAAGAGCGGTATTTTTCATAAAAGGCCAATAAGATTAGTAAATGTAGTTTGGGATTTGAAAGGTACTATTTTTTTTAAAAACCAATAAGAAAAACAAAGATTTGATATTTAAATAATGTTTTTTTACTATTAATAGGAGGAAGGTGAACAACTAATCTTATGAAATTTCAAACGATATCCGGTAATTTTTTGTACAATTGCTTTATATTAAATTAATCATAAAAGTATGAGACAACTTTATTTTATTATCGTGGCCGTTTTACTAAATGTTACGGTATCAGCGCAAAACGGCACCCATGACCTTACCTTTAATCCCACCGACATGGGTCTTAGATACGGGGATGGCCCATATAACACTGTAATCAACACGTATACTTATTTTAACAGAGTGGCTTTGCAACCTGATGGGAAAATGCTGTGCAGCGGCCTGTTTACGCAATATAACGGAACGCCATGCAGGGGAATAATACGCCTTACTGCCGATGGCAATATCGACCCCGCTTTTAACATGGGCACGGGCCTGATAGGAGATGTCCTTGCAATTGTGATCCAGCCCGATGGTAAGATTATCCTGGGCGGTGATCTTTTTGACTATAACGGTACGTCCGTTCAAAATATTATCCGTCTAAATGCCGACGGGAGTCTCGATACAAACTTTACCGTAGATGTAGGCCAGGGCGATGTGTATACGGTAACGGCACTTGCCTTGCAGCCCGACGGGAAATTATTGATTGCGGGGGATTTTTTTCCAAGCAGCATCATCCGGGTGGATGCCAACGGTGTGTTGGATGCCACTTTCAATTGTCCGGAGTATGCTTTTCAAAACGCGATCAGTTCTTTAGGCCTTCAGTCTGATGGTAAAATAATCGTGGGCGGCAATTTTACAACCTTTGAAAATACCCCCAGAAACAGGATATTGCGATTGAATACCAATGGCAGCCTCGACATGACTTTTGATACTGCAGTAGGCGCAAGCGACCTGGTGAAAAAGGTAGTGGTGCTGCCCGACAACAAAATTTTGATCATCGGCACTTTTGATTATTTTAATGGCGAAGTCAGGCAACGAATTGCGCGGTTGACTCCAAACGGCGTTTTAGACAATACGTTCACCCCGGGATACTTTTCCCAAAGCCTTGCGGTATCCGGTATTTTATCTTCAATTGTTGTCCAGCCCGATGGTAAATTGCTCATCGGAGGCATATTTAAAATGCATGGCGCGACGCCTATTTTTGCGAATGCCACCGCGGCGGGTAACATTATCCGTTTAAACGCTAACGGTACCAGGGATACTTCTTTCAGCGCGGTCGGGGCAGATGCACAGGTGGCTGATCTGGCCGTACAAACCAACGGCAGTGTAATTTCGGTAGGATTGTTTGATACGTATAGCAATGTAGCCAGACGCCGGATTGCGCGCTGCAGTAACACCGGAATTAACGACATGACTTTCAATACCGGTACTGGAGCCAATTCATCCGTATTTGCCACAAAAGTTTTGCCCGACGGGAAAATAATAATAGCAGGCGATTTCAGGTTGTACAACGGCGTGGTGCGCAACAGGATTGCGAGGCTCAATGCCGATGGCACTTTAGACCTGTCACTCAATTCCAATTTGTTGATTGATAATGCCATTGCGGCCTTCGAAGTGCAGCCCGACGGGAAAATCCTTATCGGGGGCTGGTTTACGACTATAGG
>DATHGE010000406.1:0-9184 GCA_035317805.1 Flavobacterium sp.
CTTGCTCGACATCACATCGGTGAATACGACAGCCGCAGCCGCCGGCGTCCACGATGTCGCATCGGGTACGCAATTGCTGGGTTACGGCAGGTCTTACTTTTTAAAATTACTATACAAGTTTAATTTCTAAGCTATGAAGATAAAATTTTACCTATTCAGTATCCTGTTGTTCGCGCTTGTTTTCAGCGCTTGCGAAAAAGACGAAACCGATTTGTCGCAGGCGTTCGTCGCCGCGTTCGAAAAGCAATCCTACGATTATTCCCAGATTTCGGGCGAAAAGGAAATGAAATTGGTTTTTTCAGAAACAGCGAAAACCAGTGGCAGTATCGTAATCAGCATAACCGCTCAAAATGCACAATACGCTGCCGATTTCGCCACCTTTCCGGAAACGGTAGACGGCAAAATGGAAATCCCGTTTTCCGCTGGCCAGAAAGGAGTGACTTTTACTTTTAAAAACCTGATTTTCCCGTTCGATTCGGATGACAAATCGGTTTTGCTCTCTATTGTGAAAATCAATTATGCGGGCGAAACTTCTATCCAGGGCTACAAAACTTCACTGATTTCTTTTGAAAGATCACTCGGGACTGACTTACAGCCCGAAATTGGCGGACCAAACCAAGGCGACCAGGTTTATATCGATTTGAGCACGGAAGCCGTAACCAATGTGCGTCGCGACAGTTGGGACCTCGGATTCTACAGCGGCGATCATTTCAGGGTGACGCTCAATGGCTCGATTTATATGGCTGCGAAAAACCTGGAAGCGACCAATATCGATGCGGTGACACCGGCAAGTGTGCTGGCTTTCCAAAATGAAGTTGCCGTTGGAACGTTCGATCCCGCAAACACCAATTATGTCGACGCGCCAAACGGCAATATTTTGCAGACGGCCATCGCAGAAGTCTCTTCCGATCCCGAAAACAATAAAGTATATCTGGTGAATATGGGCTATGAAGTCGGCACCGCCATCCCGAATATCGGAAGCGTTGCGATTGCCGGAAACCCGCGTGGCTGGAAAAAAATCAGGATACTGAAAAACGGTGAAGATTATGTTTTGCAATATGCGAATCTTGAAAGCACCACGCATCAGGAAGTGACCATTCCGAAAAACGCGGCCTTCAATTTTACCTTTTTCAGTTTCAATACGCAAAGCATCGTGAATGTCGAACCCGAAAAGACGAAATGGGACCTCAATTTTACGGTTTTCACCAATGAGATTGAAGGCGCGGGATCGTACGGCTATTCTGATTTTGTAGTCAATAATCTCAAAGCCGGAATTAAAGCTTATCGCGTAAACACTTCCGTGAAATCATACGCACAATACGCCTTGGCAGATGTAAACGACGCCAATTTTATCGAAGACCAGCGCGTGATCGGTGCCGAATGGCGTGATGTTTTTACCGGTGCGGCATACACCGATCGGTATTATGTGCTTAAAGATTCCGACGGCAATTATTACAAGATCAGGATGCTCGCTTTTATCAACGATGGCGGCGTGCGCGGTTTTCCAAAATTCGAATACAAATTATTACAATAATCATTTAAATATTTTACCATCATGAAAAGAAGAATACTATTATTCGCAGCAATTTTATTTGGAATAACGACAAATGCACAGGTAACTGCAGCATCCGTAACCATGGGCCCGGGCTATGCCAACCAGGTATATTATAAATTATCCAATCAGGCGACAAACGCTTATCCGCATGCGTCGTGGGACATCGCTTTTTTGAGGACGAGTTCTTTTGGCTTTGCCGCACGCACCAATGAGGCAAGGGGAATTGAGACTTACGAAGCTTCGGCAAATATCGCCGACTGGGCAACGATTGATGTCGCCAATATTGCCAACTGGACGCGTTTATACAACAGCGAAACCGAATGGGATCTGGGCGCAGTAGACCAGGGCTCGGCGGCTTACGGCTGGGGAACTTACAATGTTGCCACGCACCATGTTTCGGGAGCGGTAGTTTTCGTATTGAAATATACCGACGGGACTTTCAGGAAATTCAGGATCGACGATTTCTTCGGAGGCTATACTTTCACATATGCGACCTGGAGCGGTTCGGCCTGGTTGGCTGATACAACGGTGACTTTGTCCAATACGGCGAATCCAACTATGCGATACAATTATTATTCTTTGGAAAGCAACGCAGCAGTCTTGGCCGAGCCTTCCATCACCGACTGGGATCTGGTTTTCACCAAATACAACACCGATTTGATGGGCGACGGTTCTGTCATGTATAATGTAACCGGCGTTTTGCACCACCCTGATTTAGAGGTTGCCGAAAATCTGGAAAGCGGCGGCAATGCCAATCTTACGTATTCTGCAGACATCAACACGATTGGTTACGACTGGAAAACATTTACTGGAACGGCTTATACGGTAAACACCGACAAGGCTTTTTATGTGAAATATCCGGGCGGAACGATTTACCGTGTGATCTTTTCGACTTTCGCAGGAAGCGGTACAGGCGTCATTACTTTCAACCATGAAGATGTGACGGCACTTTTGGCGACGGATAATTTTGCAAACAACGTGTCTTTCGGCGTATATCCGAATCCGACTTTGGACAAGAAAATCAATGTGATTTATGAAATGCCTAACGGAAATGCCGACAGGAATACCGTAAGCGTTTTCAACTTAACAGGCGCAAAAGTTTATGAAAAGCAGATCAACAATGCTTCCGGATTCTTCAACCAGGAAATTGATTTGGGCAATTTGAATACCGGCGTCTATATCCTCAAATTTGAGTCGGGTAATTATTCGACTACCAAAAAAATCGTCCTCAACTAACAGCAGAAAAAATTATTTTGAAAGGTTAGCGTTAGTTTTTTTGTTTGAAAGACCTTCTTCCCGGAATTTCGGGGTGGAAGGTTTTTTTATGGAATCACATCAGGTTGCTTTTGATGATCGAAACGATTGCGCTTACGATATACTGGATCCCAATTGCAATGACGATAAAGCCGACAATCCTTGAAATAGCGACGATTCCGGATGCACCCAGGATTTTAGCCAGATAATGCGCGCTTCTGAGGATGATGAAAATCACGAGCGCCACCGCAAGAATCGCAAGACATGAACTGATGATTTCTTCCGTGGCGTGATGTTCCTGGTAGAAAGCGATCAGCAGGGAAATCGATCCCGGCCCGGCGAGCATCGGCATCGCGAGCGGTGTAAGTGCAATATCGTTGCGGTTCTGAACGTCGGTTTCCACCTTTTTTCCGATACCTCGCGTCTTTTTGAATTTTCCCGAGAGCAATGAAAATCCCGAACTCACAATGATGAGTCCGCCCGCAATGCGCAAAGCATCAATACTGATTCCGAAAAAGGAAAGGACATATTGCCCGATAAAAAATGAAATGATCAGGATAATGAAGACATTGATTGCCGTCCACAGCGAAATGCGCGAACGCTCCTTTTTGTCGTCGTCCTGCGTGAGGCCGACAAAAATAGGGACGGTTCCGATAGGGTTGAGGACTGAAAAAAGCGCGGCAAAAAGGTAGATGAAAAGTTCCATGGTTTTTGTGTAAAATTAGGTTTCGGGACGCGTTCCAAAGTAAACTTAAGGTCATCAAAACGGAATTTTTATAATGAATTTAAGATTCTTTGAAGCTAAAGGTAGTATTTTTATTAGAATGGAAAACCGTTATTTTACACTACTTTTGCAAACCCGAGGCCGTGAGGCCGAATTGAATGCAATTAAATATTTCCGCAATGAAAAATAAGAAAACATTAGTGCTCGGCGCTTCCGCAAACCCTTCCCGATATTCCTTTATGGCAATCAACCGCCTCACGGGTGCGGGCCATTCGGTTGTGGCGCTCGGACTCAAAGAAGCCGAAGTCGCCGGCGTGAAAATCCAGACCAAACAGATTCCGTTTACCAATGTCGATACGATCACTTTATACCTGAACCCGCAGCGCCAAAAGGAATATTACAATTATATCACCGGAATCCAGCCGAAACGCGTCATCTTTAATCCCGGAACGGAAAACCCGGAACTGTACCAGCTGCTCAAGGCGAATGGAATCCAGGTGGAAGTTGCGTGTACTTTGGTGATGCTGTCTACGAATCAATATTAGAAGCAAGTTCCCGCTTTCCATTGCAATCTTTTTTCCCGTGTTCTCGATACGCGCTTTGCAAGCGCACTCGAACTGACGGTAAAAAAGGATTTCCATTGCAATCGGGGCTAGGCATTCGATTCTAAAACTGCGTCTGTTCTTTCGTCGGACTGCTGATCAGGAACAATCCGATCAAAGTGATCAATCCGTTGACCAAAATCAATTCTGCATCAAAGACGTAACCGCCGAAAAGCATCTTCGAATTCTCGCTGATCAAGTACGTCACCGCCGGAGACAACAGGCAAATTACCGGAACTAGTTTGTCTTTTACCGCGCGGTTCCTGACCAACAATCCGAAACAATACAATCCCAAAAGCGGCCCGTAAGTATAGCCGGCAATCCGGAAAATCATACTCACGACCGAGCTGTCGTTAATCGAGTTGAACACCACAATCACCAGAAACATCAGGAACGAAAATGCGATGTGCACAAAGTGTCGCGTCCGGACAATGTTGGGTTTGTTCTGGTTTTCGGTTTTGTCCATGCCGAGAAAATCGACGCAGAAGGAAGTCGTCAGTGCCGTCAGTGCCGAATCGGTTGTGGCGAATGTAGCCGCCGTTAATCCCAAAAGGAACACGACCGAAGGGATAAAGCTCAAATGGTGGAAAGCGATTTCGGGGAACAATAAATCCGTTCGCGGTTTTCCGGTAATCAGATCGGTCGGAACTTCGATCCCGTTTTTGGCGGCATAGATATACAACAGCGCGCCAACGCTCAGAAAGAAAATATTGATCACAACGAAAATCGCGGTAAAAGTGAACATGTTTTTCTGCGCCTCGCCGATATTCTTGCAGCTCAGGTTTTTCTGCATCAGGTCCTGGTCAAGGCCGACCATTGCGATCGTGACGAAAATCCCGCCCAGGATCTGCTTGACGAAATGGAATTTGCTTCCGATGAAATCCTCAAAGAAAAACACCTTGGAATAATTGCTGTTTTTGACCGATTCGAAGGCTTCAAAAACGTTGAGGTGTAAGCTTCGGCAGATAAAGAAAATCGTGAGGAAAACGGAAGAAACGAGAAAAAATGTCTGCAGAGTATCGGTGATGATGATGGTTTTCAATCCGCCGCGATAGGTATAGGCAAAAATCAGCACAAGCGAAATCAGGACCGTTGCTGCAAACGGAATGTTGTAATAATCGAATACGAAACGCTGCAAGACGATTACGACCAAATATAGCCTGAAAGCCGAGCCGATCGTGCGGCTGATCAGGAAAATCGTTGCCGCCGTTTTATACGAATACGTTCCCAGGCGCTTCTCAATATAACCGTAAATCGACGTAAGGTTCATGCGGTAATACAGCGGCAATAAAACAGTAGCGATAATGATGAACCCGATGGCGTTGCCCAGGACGAACTGAAAATACTTGAACTCTTCGCCGTTTGGCGAGCCTACTTCGCCCGGAACCGAAATGAAAGTCACGCCCGAAAGTGCCGTCCCGATCATTCCGAAAGCGACGAGATACCATTTCGAATTCTTGTTGGCCTTGAAGAAAGCGTCGTTTCCGCTGTTCTTGTCGCTCACCACGTGCGAGATAAAGAAAAGCATTCCGAAATAAACGATCATCAGGGATAATATGGCAATTGGAGTCATCGGCGTTGGTTTTTATCGGAAGCCAAAATACGAAAAAAATGAGCGAATTATGCAATTGGCGGATGGGCGAATTAAAAAAACCGCATTGGCTGCTGCGGTAAACATTCGCCGGTTCCATAATCGGCTCATTCACTCCTTTTTATTACATTTGCCGCATGGAATTTTCTTCAAAGCTACTCGAAAAAGCGGTACACGAAATGGCGCAGCTGCCCGGAATCGGGAAACGCACGGCGCTTCGGCTGGTGTTGCATTTGCTGAAGCAGCCCAAAGAGCAGACGGGATTTTTGTCGCAGGCGCTGCTGGACATGCGCGGGGAAATCCAGTTCTGCAAAAGCTGCCACAATATTTCGGACACGGAAGTGTGTGAAATCTGTGCCAACAACAGCCGAAACCACCAGATCGTTTGCGTGGTGGAAGACATCCGCGATGTGATGGCGATTGAGAATACGCGCCAGTACCGCGGGATTTACCATGTGCTTGGCGGGAAAATTTCGCCCATTGATGGCGTCGGCCCAAGCCAGCTTACAATTTCATCGTTGGTGGAAAAGGTGAAATCGGGCAATGTGCAGGAATTGATTTTTGCGCTGAGCTCAACGATGGAAGGCGATACGACCAATTTTTTTATCTACAAACAGATCAAGGATTATGAAGTGGTGATTTCTACGATTGCACGCGGAATTTCTGTTGGCGACGAACTCGAATATGCCGATGAAGTCACATTGGGCAGGAGTATTCTGCAGCGGATTCCGTTCGAGAATTCCTTCAAAAACAATTAAATCAAATTAACGGCGTTCTTTTTTGTATTTATAAATGAAAAACTATCTTTGTTTGCTAAATTTTGTTTCAAAAATGAATAAATCAATGTTACTTTTATTGGTTCTTGCCGGACTTATATTTACTTCGTGCGTACCTCAAAAAGACCTTATATACCTGCAAAAGAAAGATAAGACAGATACGATAAATGCCATAAACCCTATAGTTTCAAAGCCTTACAGGCTTCAGACCAACGATGTTGTGATGATTACGATTAAGGCACTCGATCCCAAACTCGTTGAGATTTTTAAACCTTCCGCACAAGCAGAGCAATCAAAAACTGACGTCGGATTGTATTTTGACGGCTTTACCGTAGACGACCATGGCAACATCCGCGTGCCGGTTTTGGGTGAAATCAACGTTATCGGCTATACTTTAGAGGAAGTCCGTGTCAAAGTCGAGAAGAAACTGCTCGAGGAATATTTCAACAAGGAAGCCAATATTTTCGTGACCGTAAAATTATCGGGTTTGCATTATACGATTAACGGCGAAATCAACGCGCCTGGAACACGGGTGTTATACCAGGAAAGGGTGAATGTTATGGAAGCCATCGCCAATTCGGGAGATATTACGATGGTCGGCGACAGGAAACATGTCGTCATCATGAGACAATTTCCACAAGGCACTGAAATGCATGAAATAGACCTTACCGACGCCAAAGTGATGGAGTCGCCGTATTACTACATCCAATCCAACGATTACATTTACATAAAGCCTTTAAAGCAGAAATCATGGGGAACTGGCCGTACCGGTATTGAGTCTTTAGGGACCATATTGTCTGTGCTGACCCTGGTTACAACTACTTTATTACTGATACAAAAATAAAATTAGGCATGATCGATACTAAAGATATTTCGTTTTTTGACAATCAGAGCAGCTTTGACTTTAAGGGATTCCTGATCAAGACCGTAAGTTACTGGAAATGGTTTCTTGTGAGCCTGATCATCACCTTTACGATTGCGCACCAGATCAATATCAGGAAGCAGAAAATCTACGCGATGGAAACCACCATCGCCGTAAAAGAAGAGAACAACCCGTTTTTTACCTCGACTACAAGCCTTGTGTTCAACTGGGGCGGCACTTCAGATCAGGTGCAGAGTATTTCGACCACGCTCAAATCGAGGTCGCACAATGAAATCGTAGTCGACCAGCTCAATTTTTACATCGATTACCTTCAGAAAGGGAAATACAATTACCTCGACGTATACGGTCAGACGCCTTTCCATATCGATATCGACAAGAAAAAAGGGCAGCTGAAAGGCATGCTCATCGGTATCAAGTTCCTTAGCAATACCGATTATCAGATCAAGATCAACTTTGAGAACAGCAGTGTGCCGCTCGTGCATTATAGCGACAATTCGACTTCAAACACTTCGGTCGTGCCGAAAGAATTCGTACAGCGGTTTAAAGTAGGCCAGCGCGTGTCGCTTCCGTTCCTGAACTGGAAACTTGAAATCAACGACAATCCGGGCTTTTACAAAGGCAATGAATATTTTGTGCGTTTCAACGACTTCGACAATGTGGTCTCGGGTTACCAGAGCATTAAGGTGAATACCGATTCGAAAGCCGGCTCCATCCTCGAACTTGCACTGCAGGGACCGAACAAACAGCGTATGGTGACCTATCTCAACGCAACGGTCGATATCCTCATCAAAAGGGCGCTCGACCGCAAGAACCAATTCGCCACAAACACCATCGAATTTATCGACAGCACGCTGATTGCGATGGGCCAGCAGCTTAAAGCGACCGGAGACGAACTCAAATCATTCAATAAGGACAAAAACATCATTGAAATCGAACAGGGCGGAACCGCAATTTCAGAGCAGTTGCTTAATTATGACGTCAAGAAAGATGAGATATTAAGAAAGATTGCCTACTACAATTCCTTAAAATCATACCTCAGAAACAGTACGGATTATTCCAAATTGCCGGCGCCCACAGTAGCCGGGATCGAAGACCCGAATATCGTTTCGAACGTGGCGCGACTCATCAGCCTTTCCACACAAAGGTCGGAAATGGCCTATTCGGTCAAAAGCGACAAGATGTTCCGGGAATTCGATAATCAGATGGAATCCATCAAAAAAGTACTGCTCGAAAATATCCTTTCTGCTGGCGGTTCGCTGCAATACGACCTCAAGCTGGTCAACGACAAAATCGGAAAGGTCGAAGGCGACATCAGGAAACTCCCCGAAGACAAGCAGGAATACATGAAAATCCTCAGGAAATACGACCTCAGTGATAACATCTACAACACATTCCTCCAAAAAAGGAGCGAGGCCGAAATCGTTAAGGCCGCGAATTTATCGGATATCCACTTCATCGATTCTGCCAAAGATATCGGCGGCGGGCTCATCGGACCCAACACAAGCGTCAATTATATCCTGGCGTTATTCATGGGAATACTGATTCCGTTGTTGATTATTTTCGGAATCTTCTTTATCGAAAATGCGATCCTCAATACCGAAGACATCAACAAACTCACAAAAATCCCGCTCATCGGAGTGGTCGGGGTCAAACATACAAGCTCGAACCTTTCGGTTTATGAAAGGCCTAAATCGGCGTTATCCGAATCTTTCCGCGCCATCCGTTCGTCATTGCAATTCTTATACAAGAAACAGGAAATCGAAGGGACGAAAACGTTGATGCTCACTTCTTCCATAAGT
>DATHGE010000407.1:0-7955 GCA_035317805.1 Flavobacterium sp.
GATTGACAAAAATCATCTTATCGTTCTGGCCCAGATAGGCATACATTTCGCTTTTGCCCTTGATTACACCCTCAACCCCGCCGAAACCTTCGAGATGCGCTTTTCCGAAATTGGTGATGTAGCCATAATCCGGTTTGGCGATTTCGCATAGGAATTCGATTTCTTTTTGGTGGTTGGCTCCCATTTCTACAATCCCGATTTCGGTTTGGGAATCGAAAGACAACAATGTCAACGGAACGCCGATGTGGTTATTGAGATTTCCGACTGTCGCTTTGGTATGGAATTTTTGCGAAAGCACCACGTGGATCAATTCCTTCGTCGTGGTCTTACCGTTGCTCCCGGTGAGCGCAATGACTGGCAGCCCCAAATAGATCCGGTGAAATTGGCCCAGTTGCTGCAGTGCGGTCAGGCTGTCTGGAACCAAAATCGTCCGCTCGTCAATAAAATAATCCGCATTGTCGATGATTACATAAGCCGCACCTTTGTCCAATGCCTCTTTTGCAAAGGTATTGGCATCGAATCTTTCGCCTTTGATGGCAACAAAAAATGAATCAGGGCCGATTTTCCTGGTGTCGGTTGAAACAGCGCTGCATTTTAAAAAAAGGCTATGAATGTCCTGGATATCCATTTGTAAAAACTTTAAAAAATAAAAGCCCTATGAAGGGCTTTTATAAAATATCGATTCGAAAAATTAATTTCTTGGTCTTTTCTTTTTGTCGGCCTTTGGACCTACTCTTGACATCGCACATCTGAAACCGATGTAATCCGTTGCCATATCCTGCGGGAAGTATCTTCTTTGTGCAGGATCGAGCCAATAAGCCCTGTCTCTCCATGAACCTCCTTTGTAAACCCTTACGTTATCGTTTATAAGTGTTGTTCTTTTGTTCGAATGGTCATATTTTCTAACCATGTTACCCAAACTGTCTGTCGTTACATTGTGCTCAGGAGAATCGTACATTCTGTGTGCTTCTTTCGCTGCCGGTGTTTCTTCTTCTTCAGAACCTCCGAATTTGAAATATCTTGTAGACTGTTTGTCTCCATCTCTGTAGTTTCTGTTATCCGACTTATCAAAGTTTGTTCTCAAATAAGTTTCTTTCTCATCTACAGGAACCTGAGCGATTTCTCCAGGATAGTTTCTAGCGATAATCCTACCATTAGAAAGCGTATCGAATGTTTGTGTCTCTGCAGTTACGATTTCAGCTTTACCGTCTTCACCAATTTTATTTTTGGTATAAACGTTACCTCTATAGTAGTTGAAATCACTTGCTTCGTCATCAACAATAGGTCTGTAGACATCGGCAACCCATTCTGCTACGTTTCCGGCCATATCATACAGTCCGAAATCGTTTGGAGGATAAGATTTTACTTTGTTTGTGATATCGGCACCGTCATCAGACCATCCTGCGATTCCACCGTAATCTCCTTTTCCTTGTTTAAAGTTGGCCAATTGGTCGCCTCTAACCTGTCTTTTTCCACTACGGGTGTAGCTTCCAGACCAAGGGTATTTCTTTTGTCCTTTGTAAATGTTGTATTCTCTCTGACCGACATCTGCAGCAGCAGCATATTCCCACTCCGCTTCTGTTGGAAGCCTGTATTCAGGTAAAATCAAACCTGAAGATCTTTGGGCGTAAACATTTTTTTGTTCCTTAACATTACCGTCTTTATCTGCTTTTCCTGGTTTTGACAAAGAATTTCTTCTTCCTTTCAAGACAATTTCCTCGTCTCCGCCCATTGTTTTGGTTGGTGAGTTCAGATAAGTTTCTGTACTGAAAGTCTTGTCGGCACTAACGCCAGTAACTTTGGAATCTTTTTTCAAATAGCCTTGTTGCTCCAACGTATTTTCGTTGACACGGTCTGTTCTCCATTTGCTGAATTCAACAGCCTGGATCCAGTTCACCCCAACCACCGGGTAGTTTGCGTAAGCCGGGTGTCTCAGGTAGTTATTGGTCATTGTTTCATTATAACCCAGACGGTTTCTCCATACCAATGTATCTGGAGACGCACCTTCATAGATATTTTTATAGTTTTCCTGATCTGGTGGAAATACTCTTTTGAGCCAATCCAAATACTCCATATACATGAGGTTGGTTACCTCTGTCTCATCCATATAAAAGGACATGACGTGTTGTTGGTTTGGCGTGTTGTTCCAGTCGTGCATAACGTCATCCTGAACTTTACCCATAGTAAATGTACCGCCTTCAACCATAACCAATCCTGGTCCGGTTGCTTGCTTCTTAAAGTTTGAAGCATACTGGAAACCACCTTTTTTATCGTTGATTTTCCAACCTGTAGCAGTTGACTGATTTTTCGAGCTAGATTTTTTACTACAACTCGTTGCAGTTAAACCAAACACTATTATCAGTGATAGTAAGAGTTTGCTAGCCATAATTTTGTTTACTTTCATACTTTTAGTAGGTAATAAATTTCGAGGCGCAATATAATAATTAACCTTTACATTGCAACATCTTTTTTAAAATAATATAAAATCGCCTTGTGTTTTCAATGATTACTTTGAGCAACAACGCAAATTTAAAACAAATATTATATACAAATTACATTAAATAAATTATTTTTACTCCCCGTAATAATTCGGCACAAACGGCGTTACTTATATCTGATGAAAAAAATATTATCCTTAGCCACAGTTCTGTTTTCCTGCCTTTCTTTTGCACAGCAAAGGGGCGATGTTGTTATCAACTGGTCAGAAAAACAGGAGGTTAACTATGGCGACTATAAGGCCATCGTTCCACTCTTCAGCATGGAAAATTTTCATTTCAACACTTCCAAAAAAGAAATTTTCTTCGATCTTAAGTTGCCGCAATCGACCGATATAGCCGAAAATTCGCTGCAAATCACAAATATCGTATATGAACCCATGACTGCCGCGCAGCTCGGAAGCCTTTCCACTAAGGCGATTCCGGGCCAAATAAACGCAACACTCCATAATCTCCGTGCCCGCGACAAAATAACCGCATTGATTACGTTATCCCCGATCATAAAAGACGGCACGGGTTATAAAAAGATCAAATCTTTCACCTATTCGTTCAACGCAAGCGCATCGAGGGTTCTCGCTCCAAACGACTTCAATTCCATCACCAACTCCGTATTGGCCTCGGGCGAGTGGTTTCGCTTTTATGTGGTGAAATCAGGCGTTTATTATATCAATAAGTCTTTTCTGCAGCTGCTGGGCATCAACGCAAATGGCATCGATCCGCGGAAAATCAAGATTTATGGCAATGGCGGGCGAATGATTCCATTAAAGAACAGCATTCCTTATCCCGAAGACCTTACCGAAAATGCGATCCAGGTTTTGGGCGAAGATGACGGCGTATTCAACGACAACGATTATGTGGCTTTTTATGCGGAAGGCGTCGACAATTGGAATGACGAAAGCCAGACCACGAACAACCTGTATTCCGACAAGTCCTATTATTATATCAATGTTCAGGGCGCCGACGGAAAACGTATCCAGTCGATGCTCCAGCCTTCGGGAACCGGCACGCCAGTCACCACTTTTAACGATTATCAATATCACGAAGTCGATGCCGTAAATATCGTGCGGCTTGGCAGAAGATGGTTTGGCGAAGTATTCGATGTCAATAACGAACAGGAATTCAATTTCAACATTCCCAATATAGCAACCGCATTTCCTGTTTCCCTGACAGTTTACGCGGCGGCGGCAGGGCTGGTTTCCACTTCGTTTAAGGTCGAAGCCAACGGCCAACTTGCAGGAAACATGACTTTCAACCCAATCGGCAACAGTATCGAAGCCGATTCTGCCATTGTATCGAGCAGCAGCGTAACGCCTTCGGAAAACATCCAGGTAAAGCTGACTTATGACAACCACGGCGTTCCGAGCGCGAAAGGCTACCTGGATTATATTTTTCTCAAATCCACGCGGAACCTTAAAGGATATGGCAAGCAGTTCCGTTTTCAGTATGATGCTTTGGCTACTGGCTTTGGCGTTGCCGAATTCCAAATGTCAAGTGCTTCAGCGATCAACCAGGTCTGGGACATTACTGACATTTACAATGTAACGAAAGCCGAAAATACCGGGCAGGCCAATTTTTCATTCAAGACCAATTTTGGCGAACTGCGCAAATATGTGGCTGTCGACATGTCTGATTTGTACGTTCCTTCACTGGAAGCGCAGCCAAGAGTAGCAAACCAGAATCTGAAAGGGACTATTTTTAACAATTCACAAGGCGTTTTTCAGGATATTGATTACATCATCGTGACCCCGGCCATATTTAGTCCGCAGGCGGAAAGACTGGCCAATTTTCACCGTTCTTATTCCGGCCTGAATGTCAAAGTGGTTACTCTCGAAAGCATCTACCAGGAATTTTCTTCCGGAAAGCAAGACATCGGAGCGGTCCGGAATTTTATGAAATACGTCTATTACAATGCGACAACCGAAGAAAAAAGGGTGAAATACCTGAATCTTTTCGGTGATGCTTCTTACGATTTCAAGAACCGGGTTTCCTTATTTTCCAATTTCGTACCGATTTACCATTCGCTCGACAGTTACACCACCGGTGAATCCTCATTCTGTTCGGATGATTTTTTTGCGTTGATGGATGATAACGAAGGCTATATCGACGGCAACCAGGGAGAGGCCGATATCGCTGTAGGCCGAATGATCGCCGGTTCCAATTTGCAGGCCGACGAGCTCGTGAGTAAAGTGATCGACTACTACGACATCAAATCCTACGGGAGCTGGCGCAACAATTATGTCGGGATTGCCGATGACCCGAGTGAAGGTACTTTTGACAACCAATTGCAGTTTTACCAGAACAGGCTCACCGACCGGATTGCTGCCGAAAAACCTTTTATCAATACAACGAAAATTCTGCTTGATTCCTATGAGCAAGTCACTTCTTCAGGCGGTGATCGATACCCGAAGGCGCGCCAGGATTTTTTCAATGCCTTTGAAAGAGGCGCTTTGGTTTTCAACTACCTCGGGCATGGTGGTGAAGACGGCTTGTCGCAGGAGCGCATTTACGAGAAAACAGACGGGCAGAACTTAAGCAACCGTTACAAATATCCACTGTTTATTACCATCACTTGTGAATTTTCAAGATTCGACAATCCGTATAGACCTACCGCAGGCGAATACACCTTCCTGAATCCGAGAGGCGGCGCCATTGCAATGATTACGACCGTTCGTGCTATTTATCAGGGCACAGGTCAAACATTCAACGATACTTTAGCAAAATACCTGTTTTCTTACGGCTCTGATCAGTATACTTCTATGGCTGAAGCATTGCGACTGGCAAAAAATGATCCTGGCGCACCTATAACTAATATTGTATTATTTTTGGGCGATCCGGCGATGATGCTCGCGATTCCGAAACCGAAAATCAGGCTCACTAAAGTGAACGACATGCCTGTTACCGGACCAATCGACGATTTTAAGGCTTTGTCGTTTATAAAGCTTTCGGGTGAAATAACGGACGAATTCAACAATCCGCTGCCAACATACAACGGTGAACTGGCCGTCCAGATTTTCGACAAGCAGCTGCAAAGGGAAACCCTCAGGAATGACAATGTAGACGCCATTATTGCAATTGGTCCTGAAGTCACCGCAAATAAAATGCCTTTCACTTCGCTCGGTGAAACCATTTTCCGCGGAAATGCCAGCGTGACCAACGGGCAGTTCGAGTTTGGCTTCGTGGTTCCGAAAGACATCGCTATCGAGTTGGGCAACGGACGGATTAGTTTTTATGGTAAAAGAGGCCAGATCCTTTTAGACAAAACCGGTTACGACACGACGATAAAAGTGGGCGGGACGAACTTCAATGCACCGGCAGACAATATCGGCCCGACTGTACATTTATTTATGAACGACCAGAATTTTGTCTCGGGCGGCATCACCAACCAGAATCCGCTTTTCCTTGCTTTCCTTGAAGATGAGAACGGCATCAATACGGCAAGCGGAATCGGGCATGATATCGTGGCAATCCTTGACGGAGATGAGAACAATCCATACAAACTAAACGATTATTACGAAACCGAACTCGACAATTACAAAAAAGGGAAACTTAAGTTTCCGTTCCGAAACCTGGCGCTCGGGCTACATACAATCCTTTTCAAGGCCTGGGACGTATATAACAATCTGGTCACTGCCGAAATCCAGTTTATCGTAGTCGGCGACGAATCGATAACGATCAGCAACGTGCTCAATTACCCGAACCCGTTTGTCAACTATACCCAATTCTGGTTTACGCACAACAAGCCATTCGAGCCACTGGAAGTTCAGGTCCAGGTGCTCACCATTACCGGGAAAATCGTCTGGACAAAAAACCAGACGGTCACCACCGATGGCTTTCTTTCACGCGAAATCACCTGGGACGGAAAAGATGATTTTGGCGATAAAATCGGAAAAGGGGTTTATATTTACAAGCTTACCGTCAAGTCGATGGTCACCAATACCACCACGCATAAATACGAGAAACTTGTAATACTTTAATAAAATACTATATTTGTCCAATTATTTAAAAATTAAGAATGAAAAAAATTGCAGTAATATTAATTTGTTTAACAGCCGTACAATTAGCCAAAGCACAGGAAAGAGTGATCACAACAGGCGTCCCGTTTTTGCTTGTTGCCGCTGATGCGCGTTCCGCCGGTCTTGCAGACCAGGGTGTGGCGACCTCTCCGGATGCCTTCTCACAACAGTACAATCCTTCCAAATATGCGTTTTCATTAGACAAACAGGGATTTTCCGTAAGCTATACACCTTACCTGACCGCTTTGGTCAATGACATTTCTTTGGGGCAGGTTACGTATTTCAATAAATTTAATGAAAGAAGTGCCTTCGCGGCGAGCATCCGTTATTTCAGCCTGGGTGAAATCGAATTGAGAAAAGACGTTGACGATCCGCCGACAATTGTAAAACCGGCCGAATACGCCATCGACTTATCCTATGCCTTGAAACTCGACGACCATTTCGCGATGTCGGTTGCGGGACGATACATCCGTTCCAACCTTGGAATTCCTTCTGAAGGAACCAGCGTTGCGGCTGCGAGCTCATTTGCATTTGACGTTTCGGGCTTGTTCCAATCGGAAGAAATCGCCTTTAATGATTTTAATGGAAAATACCGTTTGGGATTCAATTTCCAGAATTTCGGACCGAAAATCAGCTATGACCAGGACGACAACGATTTGAACTCAAATTTCCTTCCTGCAACGATGCGTTTGGGTGGTGCTTTCGATTTTATTCTGGACGACTACAATAAGGTGACAGCCAGCGTCGAATTTGATAAATTATTAGTGCCGACGCCACAAGTGCCGACACCAGTAGATTTAAATGGTGATGGAGATACAGAAGATGCCGGTGAAGACGGTGTTGCCCAAAACAACATCGATTACAACAACATCAGCTGGACGTCGGGGATTTTTAAATCTTTCGGTGATGCGCCGGACGGTTTCAGCGAAGAGATCAAAGAATTCACTTATTCTGTCGGCGCCGAATACCTGTATCAGGATTCATTCGCTTTCCGTTTGGGTTATTTCAATGAAAATCCGCAAAAAGGGGCAAGGAAATTCTTCTCGCTTGGCGCCGGATTCAAATACAATATCGTAAAGATCGACGTGTCTTACTTATTCTCCGCATCCAAAGTCCAAAACCCACTTGAGAACACGTTAAGGTTCTCGCTCAGTTTTGCTTTCGGAGACAAATATGATGAATACTAGTATCCGATAAATTATAAATAAAGAATCCAAATTTCACCTCGAGATTTGGATTTTTTTCCCTTAAAACCAAATGAACGAAATTACCATCAAGACCACATTTACCGTTTTTGAAAACACTTCCGAATTGCCACTCGATGTTCAGGATTTGATGTCGCAGGCCGTTGGAATCAGGAAAACCGCTTACGCACCGTATTCCAAATTTCGCGTAGGCGCTGCATTACTTTTAGACAATGGAAAAATCGTATTGGGCTCGAACCAGG
>DATHGE010000408.1:0-2711 GCA_035317805.1 Flavobacterium sp.
TTCCGGCTTTTGGTGAATACGGCTGAATTGTATAACCTTTATACATCAAACCTTTGTCGTAGATCTGTTTCAACAGCCACCAAACCGATTCCATGTATTTGGATTTGTAGGTCACGTATGGATCTTCCATATCGACCCAATAGCCCATTTTTTCGGTAAGGTCGTTCCACACATCGGTATAGCGCATGACGGTGCGTTTGCAGGCCTCGTTGTATTCTTCGATGGAAATGGTTTTCCCGATGTCTTCTTTGGTAATGCCGAGTTCTTTTTCGGTGCCGAGTTCTACCGGCAATCCGTGCGTATCCCAACCCGCTTTCCGTTTGACCTGGAAGCCCTTTTGTGTTTTGTATCTGCAAAAGATATCCTTGATGGCACGCGCCATGACGTGGTGGATTCCCGGAAGTCCGTTTGCCGAAGGCGGGCCTTCGAAAAAGACGAACGGGGGATTGCCTTCGCGCGTGGTGACGCTCTGTTCAAAGATGTTTTTTTCTTTCCAGAAATCAAGAACTTCTGATGCTACTGTGGGTAAGTCGAGTCCGTTGTATACCCTGAATTCGGTGTTCATTTGGTCGTTTTCTAAAATCAATCTGCGAAAGTAAGGAATTTTCTTTTTTGATAGACAAATGTCGATACTTTTCAGTAATGGCAGTATGTGTAATTGCCTGTGTGGGGTTTCTTTGTCTTTTGGCACTGCTACCGTTTTACTATGATACTACTATGGTATTACTAAAGTATTGCTATAGTAAAGTAGGGGTTGGCATGAAGTAATACTATAGAAAACACGGTATGGCTACGGTATGGCTACGGTTTGGCTACGGTATGGGTGCGCTATGGGTACGGTATGGTGGTGATTTGGATTGCCTTTATAAGTGTAGGGAATCCTGGCAAAAAAAGAAAGAACCTGGGTCATGCGGATTTGTTAAAGATACGCATTTTGGATTTTAAGTCCTGTCTATACCTGCATTTTTTATGCCATTAGCCAAAAACCTCTTTCAAAACCTCCAGAGATTTCGGCTTCTTGAATCCGTCGAGATGGAAACTGTAGTAATCAATGAGGATTTTGAGCAGAACCTGGCGTTCGGTGACGTGGAAAGTCTTGCGGTCGCTATCGAATTTGAGTGTGATGAGTTTCTTTAACAAACCTGTTTCGTGTTCGGAAAGTGAGCTGATGGCGTGGAATTGCGAGAAAACGCCTTCGGTCATTTCGAAAAACGGCAGGTTCAATTCGGAAATATCGGGATAAAAACCCAGGAATTTCGAAGTCTCGAGCATTAAAATCAGGTGAAAATTAGCGGTTTCATTGTGATTGTCGAGCCAATCCAGCGCCGTTTCCAGAAAAGCGAACAATTCCTCATTCTTTTCCTCTTCGTGGATGGAATGGTGCAGGATTTCGGAAATGAACATCACAATCGTGCTCTTGATTACATCCGAATGGATCGAATGGAACGGCGTGGCGATCTTGATTTCGCGGAAACTTTCGAGTGTGCCTTTATTCTTGTGGCTGGCTTCGATCTCGAGAATCGTCAGTGGCTGGAAATAGGCGATTTTCTGGCTCGTCTTTCCCGCCGAAAAAGCGTTGCGGACAAAATAAGATTTGAGTCCGTCCGACTGCGTGAAGCATTTCACGATCAGGCTTTTTTCCTGGTATTTTAAGGAAGAGATGACGATTGCCTTGGTTTTGACCAGCATGGGTTTGGTTTTTACCTAATGATCATCACTTTTTTGACTTTGGTTTCCCCGCCGTCTTCGGCAGAGATGAAAATCATGTAAACCCCTGAGGCGACTTTATATTTGCCAAAAGCGGTCGTATCCCATTCGATGGTCCCGCCTTCGGAAATGGTCTCGTAGACAAGATTGCCTTCGATATCGGCGATCTTGACGTTGGCTTTGTCAATCAGGCCGCTCACTTTAACCGTACCGTTAAATTCCGGCCGCACCGGATTTGGATAAACGTATACATTATTAAGGTTGTCGTTGGCGTCTGTCGCGGTCCCTTTAAAAGAAACCATGCCCTTGTCAGTAGCGATAAAAACTTCCCCGGTCGTACCATTGATTTCAATATCGTTGACAGAATTGCTTGGCAATGGGGAATTGCTTGAGGTAAAATTGTAAATCGTCTGCTGGCCGTTTGGTGAAACGAGGAAAACCCCGGCATCGGCAGTCGCGATCCATTTATTGTTGGAACCGTCTACGACAATGTCCTTGATAAATTGCTCATACATGAGTTCCTGTGGCAAGTTGTCTTCGATAAACACAATATTCTCGGTAATCATTTGCTGGTCTGTCAGGTAGCTGTCAACGCTTGAGAGTACGCGCAAACCTTTTTTGGTACCAATCCACAATTGGTTCCGGGTATCTACTGCCGAAACGCGGGCGTCGATATCGGGCAGGTTTCCGGTTTCGGGGGTCGATTTGATCGTTTTCGGAACCGTGCTATAGGTTTCATTGAATGCTACAAGCCCCTGGTCGCGCGTTGTGATCCATTTGGTTCCGTTTTTATCGATAGTGAGCCTTCCCATATTGAAACTGCCCAACTGCGCCGGGGTGAACAGGCTGCTCAGGTCGTATGAATTCCATTGTCCGGCTGCGGTAAGGACTTTCAATCCTTTATTGGTAAGGCTGTTGGTGACCCAAAGATTCCCTACCTTGTCAAAAGCGGTTCCGTCGATCCTGACAGTGGTTGAATTTGGAAAAGGCTGCAGGCCGTTGGT
>DATHGE010000409.1:0-3578 GCA_035317805.1 Flavobacterium sp.
CGATCGATATCAAAAAGATGTCGGTGCTGGACCATCGCGGATTGTATGTCAAAAACCTCACGTCGAAATTCACCTACACCAAAACCAACATCAAGCTCGAAAACCTTGATTTAATTACCGAAGAATCTTTCCTGAAAGGAACGGTGATTTTAAATTATGACCGCAAGGATTTTTCAGATTTCAACAACAAGGTCAAATTTGACATCAAGGTGGCGAATGCACTGCTGGCGACCAACGATATCCGTCATTTTTATAAGGAACTGGGTGCCAATAAAACCTTCAAGCTGCGCGCAAACGTTAAAGGAACGCTCAACGATCTCACGGCGACCAAGCTTCGGCTGATCGACAACCGCAACTCGCAAATTATCGGGAACGTGAATTTCAAGAACCTTTTCGGAAAAGCCGACCAGGACCAGTTTTTTTACATGAACGGGAATTTCTCGCGCGTTTCTTCCAATTATGAAAATCTGACGTCATTGCTTCCGAACGTATTGGGGAAAAAATTGCCATCGTCATTAAAGAAACTCGGGAATTTCAACCTTACCGGCCGCGCGGAAATCACGGCGAAGACCATCGATACCGATTTTTTCCTGCGCACCGTCCTCGGAAATATCAAATCCAATCTGGTCATGACCGATATTGATAATATTGACAATGCGACTTATGTGGGCAATGTAATCCTCGACGATTTCAACATTGGTGCATTCCTCGACAGGAAAGATATCGAGAAGGTTTCGATGAATGTTGACGTTGACGGCAAGGGATTTACGGAAGAATTCCTGAATACGAACTTCTCGGGTGACATCCATAAAATCCGCTACAACAATTACACTTATACGCGGGTGATTGTCGATGGAAGCTTCAAAAAGCCTTTCTTTAAAGGGAAAGTTTTTATCAACGACCCTAATTTATTTATGGATTTTGACGGCGCTGTCAATTTCAGCAAAAAAGAATATGCGTATGATTTTCACACGAAAGTGGATTATGCCAATTTGAACAAGCTCAATTTCGTCAAGGATTCGGTTTCGATCTTCAAAGGCGATGTGGTGATGAAGATTTCGGGGAATTCGCTTGACAACCTTCAGGGCAACGTTTACATCAACCAGACATCTTATCAGAACAGCAAGGACACGTATTTCTTTGATGACTTTACGGTGAGTTCGACTTTTGACGAGAACAGGCTTCGGACGATTTCGATCAATTCGCCCGATATCATTGATGGGAAAGTCGTTGGGAAATTCGAATTCGGGCAGCTGCGCAAAATGGTTGAGAATTCGCTCGGAAGCCTGTATGCCAATTATTCGCCGAACAAGGTCAAGAAAGGGCAGTTCCTTAAGTTCAACTTTACGATTTACAATAAGGTCGTTGAGATTTTTTATCCGGGGATTGTCATTGGAAACAATACAAATTTTAAGGGAAGCATTGATTCTGACCACGACGACTTTAAGCTGAATTTCAGTTCGCCCAACATCACCGCATTCGACAATTCATTCGACAACATCAGGATTGATCTCGACAATAAGAACCCACTGTACAATGCCTATATCGCGATGGACAGCATCAAAACCAAGCAGTACAAGATCCGTGATTTCAGCCTGATTAATGTGACGATGAAAGATACGCTGTTCCTTCGCACCGAATTCAAAGGCGGAGATCAGGGGCAGGATTCCTATAACCTGAATCTTTACCATACGATTAATAAGGACAAGCAGAGTGTGGTTGGAATCCAGAAATCTGAACTCAAAATCCGCGATTATATGTGGTATCTCAACGAAAAGGATGCCGCCGACAACAAAGTCGTATTCGATAAGTCATTGAAGAATTTCTCAATCGACAATATTGTCATGTCGCATGAACAGCAAAAGATTGAGCTTGGCGGAATCATAAAAGGGCCTAATTTCAAAGACCTCAGGTTGAACTTCACCAATGTCAAACTGGATAAATTATTGCCTTCGCTTGGAAAATTTACTATTGCAGGGAATCTGAACGGTGTGATTAATTTTAAGGAGAACAACTCTGTTTACCAGCCGACTTCCAAAATTAAAATCGACAGCCTGTATCTCAATAGTGTCGAACTGGGCGCGATGAACCTCACGATACAGGGCGACAACAGCCTGAAAAGATTCTATCTCGACTCGAGTATCGAGAATAAGAATGTCGAATCGTTTACGGCCAGGGGCGACCTTGAGATTGTGGATAAGAAAACGAACCTCGATCTCGATTTGAATTTCGACGATTTCAACCTTGGCGTTTTAGGTTCGATCGGTGCCGGTGTTTTATCTAATATCCGCGGATATGCTTCGGGAAGGTCGACCATTGGCGGCGATATCAATGATCTGCAGATTAACGGAAGATTATTTCTTAAAGATGCCGGACTCGGGATCCCATATCTTAATGTAGATTATGAAATCGAAAAAGGCGCCATTGTCGATGTCACTGAAAAGAAATTCCTGTTCCGAAACGTCACGATAAAGGATACGAAATACAACACCGAAGGCAAGCTCAACGGAAATATCGAGCACACGAACTTCGGCGATTGGAGGCTCGACCTTTCTATCGATTCGAAAAGGCTTCTGGCCCTGGATACGCAGGACAGCGAAGATGCTGCCTATTTCGGGACGGCTTTTATCAACGGAACCGCTTCTGTTAAAGGTCCGACGAACGGATTGTTTATTAAGGTAGACGCCAAATCCGAAAAGGGAACCGCGATAAAAATCCCAATCAACGATGCCGAGGCGACCGGCGACAACAATTACATCCATTTTATAACGCCAAGCGAAAAATTCAACCAGAAGAAAGGGATTGCAGAGCAGACGAAGAATTACAACGGGCTCGAACTCGAATTTGATTTTGCCATTACGCCAGATGCGGAAGTGGAAGTTATTCTCGACCGGAATTCCGGCCACGGTATGAAAGGGAAAGGTTACGGCTCACTGCTATTCAAGATCAATACTTTGGGGAAATTCAATATGTGGGGCGATTTCCAGGCATATGAAGGAACGTATAATTTCAAGTATGGCGGACTGATCAACAAGAAATTCGATGTCAAGAAAGGCGGTTCGATTACCTGGGAAGGCGATCCGATGCGCGCAATCCTGAATCTCGAAGCCGTTTACAAAACCACTGCAAATCCAGCGGTGCTGCTCGAAAATTCTACACTGAATAAGAAAGTCGACGTAGAAGTGGTGATCGGACTCAAAGGAAACCTGAGCAATCCCGAACCCAATTTCGATATTAATTTTCCGACGGTAAGTTCGGTGCTCAAATCTGAAATCCAGACCAAACTCGATGATAAGGACGTGAGGCAGAAACAGGCGCTCATCCTGCTCTCGACCGGCGGGTTCCTGAGTGTTGAAGGATTGAACCAAACGTCTATCACCAATAATTTATATGAAAAAGTGGGCGATCTTTTCGGGGATGTATTTACCAATAGTGATGATAAGATCCAGGTTGGCGTTGACCTTGTCGCTGTCGACCGGACTCCGGGCTACGAATCGGACGGTCGTGTCGGGGTGACATTTTCCTCTAAAGTTGGCGAACGCATCACCATCAATGGAAAACTCGGCGTTCCTGTTGGC